>NZ_AFUJ01000026.1:0-7684 GCF_000221605.1 Veillonella sp. oral taxon 780 str. F0422
CTTATAGGATTGGCTTTTTCTATACACCATATGATTCGCCTCTAGTATGGCATTTCGCAATACATGAGCAGATACTTCTTTAGACTTTTCTACTACATTTACAATAGCATCTACCACCATAGTACTAGCATATTCTCCACCAGTATATCCACCCATACCATCTGCTACAATTAACAGCGGTCCTTGTGCATAAAAGCGATCTTCGTTTCGCTGGCGAACTAGCCCAGTTTTACTAATTCCTAAACTAATCATACCCTTCCTTCTTTCAAAGATTGTTGATGTTGTATTTTTAATTGTCCACAAGCTGCTTGGATTTCATCTCCCATTTCCTTACGAATCGTTACAGACACACCATAGGATTCTACAATAGACTTAAACTCTTGCATTGCTTTCATAGACGGTTTATATAAATTAATATGTTCATTTCCATTGACAGGAATTAAGTTGACATTACAATGAGGAAATTGTTTTGCAATACTACCTAGTTCATGAGCTTCTTTTTCAGATGTATTCACATCTTTAATTAAAATATATTCAAAGGTTACACGGCGTTCTGTCCGTCGATAATATTCTGCCACAGCATCTAGCACATCTTGTAAAGCATACGTCGCCCCTATAGGCATAATTTCTTTTCGTTTTTCATCAGTAGTAGCATGCAATGATAATGCTAATGTGATAGGTAGTTCCAGTTCTGCAAAACGATAAATATTGGGTACTAACCCACAGGTAGATACAGTCATTCGACGATAACCTATATTAAAGCTTTCTTTTTCATGAATAAATTGTAATGCTTCCATAGTATAATCGAAGTTTTGTAATGGTTCTCCAGATCCCATGACAACAATGGAGTTTACTTCTTCTTTGATGATGCTTTCAAACAATAATAACTGTCCAACAATTTCAGCTACCGTCAGATTCCGGAATAGGCCCTCTGTAGTGGATGCACAAAAAATACATCCCATAGCACATCCCACTTGAGATGACAAACACACAGAATTCCCATAGTGCTGCTTCATCAGTACCGTTTCTACTTGATGCCCATCAGAAAATCTGAGCAATAATTTCTTTGTATTTCCATCAGAACTAGTAGATTCACGCACCACCGTAGGAAGTGTAATTGTACAGTGTGTAGCAAGCCATTCACGCATTGTCTGTGGAAGCTGTAACATATCTTCCATAGAGAATACGTGACGTTGATAAATATAATCCATAATCTGTTTGGCTCTAAACTTTGGAAACCCTCCATCTGTCACAACTTTACTTAATGCTGGCAATGAAAGGCCAAGTAATTCTATCATGCTCTCTCCTTACGTAAACGGGCTATAAAAAATCCATCCATATCATATACATGCGGTAATAAAGTAACCATAGGACCTTCTGCTGCAAACGGCAACAAGGGAGCCACATCTTCTAATATAAAATTAGGGTTTTCTCGTAAAAAGTTTTCTACAACCCCTTCATTTTCCAATGTATTTATAGTACACGTAGAATATACCAAATATCCCCCTACTTTTACATAGGAACTAGCATTTTGCAATATTTGTTTCTGTAACATTGGCAATTCTTGTAATTGAGATTCCTCTTTTCGCCAACGCATATCTAATTTCTTCTGTAAGATTCCTAGTCCTGAACATGGTGCATCTACTAGTACCGCATCAAAAGACTCTTTCCATTGTTCTTCTTTAACTGTAGCATCCCCTTGCTGTGGTTGCACATTAGATATTTTCATGCGTTTTGCATTTGCCTGCAACAGTTCTACTTTATGTTCATGAATATCCGTAGCTACGATAGTTCCTGTATTATCCATAAGGGTTGCCATATGTAATGTTTTACCACCCGGTGCTGCACAGGTATCTAAAATATGCATATGTTGTTTAGGTTGTACTGCATAAGCCACAGCCATAGAGGCTTCGTCCATGAATGTCATCAATCCCTCTTGTACCCATTTTGCTTCCTGCAATTGTCCTTTGTGAGATTTGATGATAATTGCATCTGGAATCATATGACTTGGCTCTACCACCCAATTTGCCTGTGAAAGCTCTTCTAATAAATCATGCCGGCTAATTCGTAAAGTATTCACTCGCGCTGTCAATAATGGAGTTTCATTGAACCATTCACAGAGATCAATTGTTTCTTCTAGACCTCGTTGCTCTATCCATAAACGGACTAGCCATAAAGGTTGATTATAAATATAGGAAATTCTCTCCGCTTCCGAACTGGCTAAAGCATCTACTCCAATATCTTCGCGCTGTCGATCTACATTACGAAGTAGAGCATTGACAAAGCGGTCTGTACCAGGTGCCACTTTTTTGGCAAGCTTTACACTTTCATTCACCGCAGCACTAGAGGGTACCTTATCCATATAGAGCAATTGATACACTCCGAGTCTAAGAATTTCTAGTACAAAAGGAGATAATTTTTTAACCGGTTTCTTGGTAAAGTGAACGATAACGGCATCCAAGTAGTTTTTGCGTCGCACCACACCATATACCAACTCTGTAAAGAATCTACGATCTAAATCCTCTAGTCTTTCTTGCATCATATACTGAGGCAATACAATATTGGCATACTTCTTATCTCGATGTATATCTACTAAGGCTTTCATAGCTAGGCGCCGAATGTTTTTATGTTCTTTCTTTTGTTTCGTTTCCATAGAGTAACCTTTCTATGACAAGTCTAATGTCTTCTGTATTGACTCGCGTATTACAACAAGGACCACAAGGTCGTTCATTTAAGACACCAATTACAGGAATAGGAAATACATCTGCCATACCACTAACTAAGTCTCTTTCACAGGCGATAGCCACAATCGCTTGAGGACGAATTTCCTTAATTTTTAAACGTGCTAATGTACCACCTGTGACTACCACAAAATGACATCCATAGGTATCTGCAATATCTAGCAAGGTTCCTACTTGGCATCCCCCACAGCGCTTACAATTATGTACATCTGTAGTCACTTTATGTACACAGCTAGATAATTGTATGCAATGCGGTGTAAGCAATAATAATCGTTCTGGTTCCACGCGATACACTTGGGTGCTCACGAGATGATTAATTAACGCAATCAAGGATTGACTCACTTCATCCTTTGTATACCCAAAACATCTAGCTAATACCGTGACCAAAGGAAATAAAAGATATAACCCACGATTGGATAGTCGCAATAAAATCGGATGTTGTATAGAATACATTGTGACTAATGCCATGTATATCCACATGGACCACCCAATCAATATAGGTAGTAGTAGCGCACTCTCTACGATAGGCCCGACAACAGGTCCCCATTGGGATAAGCTAGGATGCATCATCCAGACTATCCAACCCCATACCATGGAAATCAATAGCATTGCCACAGCCGTCACTGTTAAATATAGACGATAAGATTTATTCATCGCCAAAGCAAGCTCCTACTGCTAACTGATGACCACGAGCAAAATCACCTGCATTCATTCGTTTTTATTTTCAGGCTGCACTTCTGTGACACGTAAGACCCCGTGACCAGTGAAAATACTGAAAGACTCTTTATCTACATGCACTATTGTCCCCTCTTTAGGATAACCACAAGCCCCTTGTAAATGTTCAGGAGCATACTTGGAGGTAGGGTCTACTTTTGCATGCCAAAGCTTAATCCGTTTACCCTCTAAGAATGTATAACATCCAGGACTGGGATTGAAAGCTCTTATTTTCGCAGCTAATGTATGTGCTGGTTCTGTAAAGTTAAGATGTCCCATCTCTTTTGTAATTTTTCCTGTTTCAATAGCTTCTTCATGATTTTGAGGGACTCTTGTTAACGTACCTGATTGTAAAGCATCTACGGCTGGTACAATCATCTGTGCCCCTAATTTTGCCAAAGCTGTAAAGATTGTACCAGATGTATCCTCTTCTGTAACAGGAATACGTTCCATTAACAGAGTATCACCTGTATCTAATCCTTCGTCCATATGCATAATAGTCATACCAGTTTCTGACTCTTCATGAAGAATTGCATATTGAATAGGTGCTGCACCTCTAAATTTCGGTAATAAAGAAGCATGTAGATTAATACACCCCAAAGGAGGCTGATGAATAAGCCAAGGAGGCAAAATTTTTCCATAAGCAATGACTACCACAATATCAGGAGCCAAGGATTCTAATAGTTCTTCCGCTTCTTCATTGCGCAAGGATTTTGGTTGATACACAGGAATATCATGCTCTAATGCCAACTCTTTCGTCGGCGGCATTTGTAACTTATTACCTCGCCCTTTCGGCTTATCTGGTTGACAAAATACACCTACTACAGTGTGTGGACTATCGATTAAAGCCTGTAACGTTGGGACTGCTATATCTGGAGTACCCATAAATACTATACGTAATGGATTCATTATTGTTGTTCCTTTTTATGGATAAAAATCTCATTGGGATTCACTAACTTTTCCACAAATAAAATACCATTTAAATGGTCGATTTCATGCTGAAAAATACGAGCTAAAAAGCCTTCTGCCTTAATTTTTATCTTTTTATTATTTCGATTGATACCATGTACTTCAATTTTGTCATATCGCTCTACATCGCCGAATAGTTCTGGTACGCTCAAACAACCTTCTAAGCCTACTTGAGAACCTTCTTTTTTCACGATTTCTGGGTTGATGACTTCAATTAAACCATTTCCATCATCTAGTACAATAATTCGTTTGGATACGTTGACTTGTGGTGCCGCCAAGCCTACACCATCTGTTTTATACATAGTTTCAGCCATATCATCTAATAATTGACGAATCTTTTTATTTACGAACTCTACCGGTTCTGCTATTTGTTTTAACACAGGATGCCCTGTTTTCATGACTTCTAAAACTGCCATAGTCCCTCCTATACTGGATCCACATCTATATAGATATGGGGCAATGTAAATATATCTGAATGATACATGTGTGATTTTAAATTCGATAAATCAATACCACGAATCATAATACAAAGTCGATACATATCTCGTATCTTTGCGGCGCCATTTTCATAGGGCCCTAGTATATCAATGCGCTGACCTTCACAAGCCTGGCGCAAAGTGTTGGCTAATTCTGTCGCTCTTGTTCGTACTACTGAAAGCTTTTCATCTAATAAGGTAATTTGTATCATTTCACCAATTGGTGGATACAACAAAGCTTTACGAGCCTCTATTTCTTCCTCATAAAAGCTAACATAATCATGGTGCGTGCTGTGCTGAATAGCATAATGTTCAGGACTATAGGTTTGTACCACTACTTTTCCTGATTTATTACCACGACCAGCACGACCAGCTGCTTGCGTTAGCAAATTAAAATGTTCTTTCAGAAGCCGTATACACAGGAATATGCAATACAGAATCAGCAGTAATAATTCCCACTGCAGTAACATTTGAAAAATCATGTCCTTTTGCCACCATTTGCGTGCCCAACAAAATATCATATTGACCAGCACCAAAGGCTTCTAAAATACGCTGAGATTCTCCTTTTTTAGAAGTTGTATCTTGATCTAGACGAGCAATTCTAGCTTGTGGAAAACGTTTTGCTAATTCTTCTTCTACTTTTTGCGTGCCTGTACCAAAAAATTTAATTTTATGGCTACCACAATGCGGACAAATTTGAGGCACTTTTTCATGATGGTCACAGTAATGGCAACGCAAGTCCTTCCCCGCTTGATGATACACCATAGATATATCACAGTGAGGACAATGGATAGGTTTACCACAGTCACGACACATGACAAATGTACTATGACCTCGACGATTCAGCAAAAGAATGATTTGCTCACGTTTCTGTAGTGTTTCTTGGATTAAAGTATCTAACGCCATAGAAAATACAGAGTAATTCCCATAGAACATTTCTTCTTTCATATCCACAACAGTCACCTTAGGCATAGGTTGATGAAAAATACGATGCTCTAAAGATAGTAACTCATAGATACCTTGGCTCGCTAAATAATAAGCCTGTACAGACGGTGTAGCAGACCCAAAAATAAGCGGACATTGATGGCTTGCACTGCGCCATCTTGCCACCATTCGCGCATCATAACGAGTCATATCTTGTTGTTTATAAGATGGGTCGTGTTCCTCATCGACTACAATAAGACCGATATCTTCTGTAGGTGCAAACACTGCTGAACGAGCACCTATGATAATATGGCTATCTTTCCGACGTAAACGCTCCCAATTGTTATAACGTTCCGCTTTTGTTAACTGGCTGTGAAAAACGACCACTTCTTGACCAAACTTCTCTACAAATCGTCGCACTATTTGCGTAGTTAAGGCAATTTCTGGAACTAGTATAATAGCAATCTTATCTTGTTGAATCGTCTCTTGTGCAGCTTTTAGATATACTTGTGTTTTTCCACTACCTGTCACACCATGGAGTAAAAACGCTTTACTTTTCTGGTTAGCAATACACTCCTGAATAGGTTCGTATACAGCCTGCTGCGACTCAGTTAAAGGAATGTCTATACTATCCACAACTTCCTCATACCGTGTTTTCGTCATTTCATACCGCCAATCTATGTCGATATGAGAACATTCTTTTACTTGCTTAATGACAGGCAAACTAAATCCTGCCAATCGTAAGGCACTTACTGAGGTTGCTCCATGTTCTAATAAGTATTCCGCCAACAAGCGTTGCTTTTGTTTCCTCACTCCAAATAGTTCTACATGAAAGGAATCCTTAGGCACAAGCCATTCAATTTTAGGTCTGTCATAAGATTTTAATTTACTTTTATCGACAGTAAATAAGCTTAATGCTTCTGCGAATGTACATAGGTAATACTCGCTTAGCTTACGAGCTGTACTAAGCATTTCTGATGAAAACCAAGGTGTTGGATCTAATACCGATAATATGGGTTTGATCACAAATGATGGATTTTCTATGTCACTATAACCTACAAGAATCCCCTCTTCTTTAGAGGCTCCTAAGGGAACTGCTACGCGAGTTCCAATAGGCACCTCTCCCAATGAGTCAGGTATTTCATAGGTTAAAGGTTTATTCAATTGTTTCGCAGGACGATTAATAATAATTTCACCTAAACGCATCATAACCTCCTGACTAAACACTCTCCATTATACCACGTTTGCACCTACGATTCATACTATTTCATACCCTACTTCTACACATTTGCATATGATGAAATTTCTTTTAGGAGTAAGATGATAGGACAAAATCACTTGGTAGTCTAATTCCATCTTCTTATAAGATGTAAACACATGACAACCTAGACTCTTATAATTTATATACATGACAACTGGGGTAACAAAAATAGAGGACAAAGACATACGTCTTTATCCTCTATATATGTATCATTCAAAAGCGAAGGGCAAATTAATCTATTATAAGCCGGCTTCTTTACGAAGTACTTCTGCTTTATCTGTGCGTTCCCATGGAAGGTCTACATCTGTACGACCAAAGTGTCCATAGGCAGCAGTTTTTTTATAATGTGGTTTCAACAAGTCTAACATTTCAATGATACCTGCTGGACGAAGATCAAAATGTTTACTTACTAATGCAGAGATTTTTTCTTCTTCGATTTTTGCAGTACCAAATGTTTCCACCATGATAGATACAGGTTTCGCTACACCAATTGCGTAAGCTACTTGTACTTCACATTTATCAGCAAGACCAGCTGCTACGATATTTTTAGCTACATAACGAGCTGCATATGCTGCGGAACGGTCAACTTTTGTAGGATC
>NZ_AFUJ01000025.1:0-1603 GCF_000221605.1 Veillonella sp. oral taxon 780 str. F0422
GGAGCACGATTAAAGCGAGTAAAAACATATTCCGTAAATCCTATGGCTCTTCGTATCGAAATGCTATCCTATACGGATTATGTACTTTACTATTAAGTCCATCCATCTTCCATGCCCAAGCCTTTGCATTACCAGCAGAAGAACCGGTAGATCAAGTTATTTCCATTACCAAAGAACCAGTTCCAACGAACGATTATAAAAACATTGGTGATGGTATCGATGATACGCATCGACACATTACATTAACATCTAGAAATTATTACGATACCATTTTAAAAGTATCTAATCACATTGAAAAATATAAAGGATATACAGTATCTGCTACAGGCTATATTTCTTATCATGACAAAGCATTACAAGGTAACGATTTTGTATTAGCTCGTGATCTAATGATTTGTTGTGTAGCAGATATGTCACCATTCGGATTACCTACTGAGTACTCCTCTACTACGCCATTATTAGAGCATACTTGGTATACAATGGAAGGAACTATCGGCACTCGTAACTTCCACGGTGTAGAACAGCCTTACATCGTAAACAGCAAAATTACACAAGCCGATGCTATCGATGGATATATTTTCCCTAACTAAATAATAAAAATTCGCACATCAGAATATTCTGATGTGCGTTATTATTTTATAGATCATAAACTCACAAAAGCCATACTCCTCTGGTTTCCCAGATAGGGTATGGCTTTTACTATGTTCTTATGAAGTTATTGTACTAGGTTACTCACTTTGTCAAAAAGCTGTTCTGCTTCTTTGATACGCTGTTCGCTACCCATGACTACGATATGGTTATCTTGTAGTACTTTTTCAATGACATCTGCTAATCCACGTAAGTCTTCTACTGTTGTTTCCAAGACTTGTTGACGGAAAGCCGTCATATTTGCTTCATTGGTGTTCCCAAAGTATAAGCTCATAGCGCGAGCTCCTTGTAGGAATGGTGTATTAGATACATCCAGTCCACTCATAGTACCAATGATATATTTACGCATTTCTCGTGGAGATAAATCTAATTCACGTAAATACGTCGGCAATCCATCGTACACTTGTAATGTAATTTTTCTAAATTTGGATCAACGGTAAGAACAGAACACCATATTACCATTATTATGGAAGTTAGCAAAGGCTCCATACGCTCCGCCTTGTACACGAATCAAATTCCACAGATAATCATAGCGTAACATAGTTTCTAGGACGCTCATAGTACCTGTATGTGTACCACCATGATCACGGAAGTTACCACCTTTTGCCACATATTGTACCTTACCAGATGTAGCTAAGCCTTCATTCACATAGGATTGAGTCATCTCTAGCTGTGCTTCCCAACTATCATCACTTAAAACAGCAGTGATATCGTCTAGATGTGCTAAGAAAGTTTCTAGTTCTTCAGTAGTACCTACAAAAGATACTTCCAAGTTATCTTTACGGAATAAACGTTGTTGTACTTTCATCAATTGTTCTGTCACACCAGCTAGTAATGTTTCATTCTCTAAGACTTCGACTAAACGGCGGAAATAACCTAATGTATCTTGGTCTCTAAATTTACCAATTTTCGATACTTTCGCCATAAGCAAGTTAGTAACAATCGTATTACCACG
>NZ_AFUJ01000024.1:0-1651 GCF_000221605.1 Veillonella sp. oral taxon 780 str. F0422
TATAGAAGTGGTTTTACACTGTTTTTATTACGTCACTTGCCGTATAATGTATACGGCAAGTGATTTTTTTATTAGAAAGGATTTTGTAATTTTATGATTATTTTATTCGGATTTATTCTATTGTTGGCTTGCTTAGTTGTTGGTGTAAGGCATGGTGGCTTAGGTTTAGCCGCTGTATCTGGTATTGGTCTTGCTATTTACGTATTTGTAATTGGTCTTGTACCCGGTAAACCACCAATTGACGTAATGCTAACGATTATGGCAGTAGTAACGTGTTCTGGTTTCTTACAAGCCTCCAAAGGTTTAGATGTCATGCTTGTATACGCAGAAAAATTTCTTCGTAGCAATCCAAAACAGATTACTATTTTAGCGCCAATCACAACATGGTTCTTAACTGTGTTATGCGGAACAGGACACGTAGTGTATACGATGTTCCCAATCATCTATGACATTTCTATCAAAGAGGGGATTCGTCCAGAACGACCAATGGCTGTGGCATCCATAGCTTCTCAAATGGGGATTTGTGCATCTCCAGCATCCGTTGCGGTTGTATCTGTAGTAGCTATGTTAGGGGCAGTCAACT
Organism: Veillonella sp. oral taxon 780 str. F0422; assembly: GCF_000221605.1. Classification (NCBI taxonomy): domain Bacteria; kingdom Bacillati; phylum Bacillota; class Negativicutes; order Veillonellales; family Veillonellaceae; genus Veillonella; species Veillonella sp. oral taxon 780. The sequence continues at coordinate 584 of NZ_AFUJ01000024.1, forward strand.
TCCCAGCTAGCGTGGTAACGATTTTATCTATCACGATTCCAGCTACCTTCGTAGGCGTTATTGTTGCTGGAATCTGGAGTATGCGTCGTGGTAAGGAATTGGCCAATGACCCTGACTTCCAAGCTCGTATTCAAGATCCTGAACAACGTGCCTATATCTATGAAGAAAATAAAGAAGCTAGTGTTGTAAAAGAACTTCCTCGCACAGCATATTGGGCAACCATCATTTTCTTACTAGGTATTTTGGTCATTGCTTTATTCGGTATTCCCTAACCAATTATTGCCATTAGTTCCTAATGCAAAAGGTCTATGGAAACCATTATCCATGACTCCAACAATTCAAATTGCTATGCTTGTGATGGCAGCTTTAATTCTGTTGGTATGTAAAGTAAAAGTTAGCGATGTAACAAGTGGTTCTGTATTCAAATCTGGTATGATTGCTGTTGTGTCGGTATACGGTGTAGCTTGGATGGCAGAAACCTATTTTGGTGCCTATATTCCACAATTCAAAACAACTCTATCGAGTGTGGTAGTAGAGCATCCATGGACCTATGCACTTGTATTATTTATCATTTCTAAATTGGTTAACTCTCAAGCAGCAGCTCTTGCGATTGTTGTACCAATGGGTTTAAGTGTAGGCGTAGATCCATTGATTGTATTATCTTTTGTACCAGCATGTTATGCATACTTTGTATTGCCAACGTATCCATCTGACTTAGCATGTATTGGTTTTGACCGTTCTGGTACAACACGAATTGGTAAATTTGTTATTAATCATAGCTTTATTATTCCAGGTATCATCGGAGTATTTACAAGCTGTGTTGTTGGGTATTTTATTGCTCACGCATTATTCTAATATGATGTGATGATATGTATATACTGTCTGTATATACATTCTAGTAGTACAACTATGAGCTTTGAAAGGCAACAGTACAAGGAGAAAGTAGTATGTTAAACAACAAGTTAGGCCTCATGAGTATCATACTCTTAGGGGTGAATGCAATTATTGGTACAGGAATTTTCCTGCTTCCAGGTAAAGCGGCTGCGTTGGTAGGAGTCAACAGTTTAT
>NZ_AFUJ01000023.1:0-175000 GCF_000221605.1 Veillonella sp. oral taxon 780 str. F0422
AGGGTAAGATGGAAGAACGATTGACCTACAAAGAGTATTTAAAAGTGACAGTTCCATTTATGATTTCTACGGTGACACAACCTTTATTAGGGGCCGTGAATACGGCTATTATGGGGCATATGGATAATGCTATGTACATCGCTGCAGTAGCATTAGGAGTTATCTTATTTAATAATATGTATTGGCTCTTTGGATTTTTGCGGGTGGCCACAACAGTTTTTTCTGCACAGGCTTTGGGAGAACAATCGAAGGAAAGTGCATCCTTAAGTTTTTTCGGCCTCTCATCATTGCTTTACTTATCAGTGCCGCTTTTATCGTGGGATATCCTTGGATATTTGATTACTATGCAAGTTTTATGCATCCCGACCCAGAGGTAATCGCTTTGATGTCGGACTATACAGATATTTTAATCTGGGGAACTCCTTTCGTATTGGTCAATTATGTTACGTTAGGCTGGCTTATGGGACAGATGATGATTCGCGCCACTATGATTATGCAAATCTCCATGAATGTGTTGAATATTGGTTTGTCCTTCCTTTTCGTATTTGGCTTTGACTTTGGAGTAAAGGGGGTGGCTTGGGCATCTTTGATTTCCCAAATCTATGCGTTCTTAGTAGGCCTAGGTGCTATGTACTTAGTTCGTGAACGGTTAGACCTAACGTCCCATATATGGAATACCTTAAAACGGGTGAAACCATTCCTATCTATCATGAAAGTAAACACAGACCTTATGCTTCGTACATTTTGTTTGTTGACCATCAACAATTTGTTTGCCAAAGCAGGCAGTGCTATGGGCAGTGATGTATTAGCGACGAATGCGGTGATTTTGGAGATTATCTTTATCATGGCATACTTCACAGATGGACAGGCGAACGGAGTCAGCGTATTTACTGGAAAAGCATTTGGAAAACGTGACTTGGTGCTTTGGAAAGATACGTTGAAGATTTCCCTGCAATGCTTAGCGGTATATGTGGTTATTGTAGAAATCGTGCTGGGATTATTCCGTAATGATGTCATTATGGTTATGACCTCAGTACCAGAGATTTACACGATGGCCTTGGAATATTCCCATTATCTATTGCTCTATCCTATCTGTGCGGCAGTAGGATTATTATTATATGGTATGTACAATGGCATCGGTCAGACTGCATCTATCCGGAATATGATGTTCATTGCAGTGGTCTTCTTTGTAGGCATGCAAGAATTGCTTATCCCTCCATTCGGTAATGACGGCATATGGATGACCTATGTGCTCACGTACCTATTAGAATCTATCATTTTAGTGCTGTTCCTGCCATTGGCAAAAAAACGGTTTTCCTTGGCGGTCTAATATGTTTCTAATGAAAATTGTTGTTTTACAAAATAGCGTAATCGATAGTAGATGGATGTTTTACATTCTAGTCGGCACAACAATATGCCATAAAGAATATCTTAATGACAATTAAAAACATATACAGTTGATATTACTACAAAAAGGCGTTACCGATGAGCGAATTTGCTTAAGGTAGCGCCTTGTTGCGTTTGTTTATGGTATTAATGTTGATGTTCCAAAATCAATGGTTCTGTAATATGATAAAAGTATCGTGACATGTCTTCAATGGAATACTCTCGACCAGTTTCCAGCCACCAAAGAACCATTTCTACAAAAGATCCTGCAATGTGATTAGAGATAAAATCATGAGGGATATTGTTGTGTGGACAAGTTTGATTGTTTAAGAAATGACTTTGGATAAGTTCTTTCAGACTGCTCTTGAAATGACGTAGGAAGAGTTCGTTACTTTCACAGGAAAGAAGACCCAAAATATTATTATCGTTGTCCTCTAAATGCTGCAAGATATGGAGGAAGATAGCTTCCTTGATGTGGCTGTTTTTATATAAGCCATGAGCATGGGAGAAGTCTGATGCGGTGTCGATAATATGAGAGAATAATTCGTGACAGAGCGCTTCTAATAGATCTTCTTTTGTTTCAAAGTGTGCGTAAAATGTGCTACGGCCAATGAGGGCTTCATCGATAATGTCTTGCACGATGATAGCATTATAATTTTTATGTTCTAAAAGCCTAACAAAGGCGTCGAAAATAGCTTTTCTAGTTTTCATTTGTCGTTTATCCATAATTCCTCCTTACATATATGAATCAAACAAAATGAGATACTTGTTCAATATAGGATACTTTTCTATATATGTTTCGTAAATAACAAAATAGAAAAAGTGATTCTTGTCAAATCTTTTAATTCCACTATACTAATAGTATATCATAAGTGACAAAGTGTTTCATATCTTTGTTATTATGAAAGATAGTTTAGATTTTAACTGAGAGCATCTACTACAAAGACTGGGTATAGTGATGACTTTCAGCCGTATAAAGTAAGAGATTAGAGAGGATGTGTTCTTATGTTAGAACGAATTGATGCGATTATGAGCAGTACTGCTGCCACCGTAATTACAGGAGCCATGTTTTTAGCCGTTGCACTACATACAACGGTTGATGTGTCTAGTTGGATTCATACATCTTGGACTGCAATTTTGACATACCACGCTGGCTTATAGTTGTAACATGAATTTTCTTGTGGTATACTAATCTTATAATTGAATAAATTCGATATAATATATCGATTCGATGAAAGGAGTATACTATGAAAGAAATTTTAGGTTTCCATTTACATCATTGTCCATATTGCGCTAACGCATTCCGCGCTATCGAAGAATTGCAAGCAGAAAACCCTGCTTTCAAAGAAATCAAAATTAACTGGGTAGAAGATCAAGATGCTGTAGAATTGTTCAAAACACATCCATACGAATACTATCCAAATTTGTGGTTTGATTTGGACAAACAATATGAGGCACAACCTGGTGAAAGTTACGAACAAACAAAATCTTTAATCAAAGCAGTGTTTGAGAAAGCGATTCAATAATCGATTTTACTTTCATTAAAAATACTATATAATAAAAGCAGATGCTATGATGCATCTGCTTTTTCTTGATGTAATCGCAGATTTCAAAATCTTGCGTGAGGAGGATATATGTTAAATTTTGTGGCCTTAGACTTTGAAACGGCTAATGAAAGTAAGAATAGTGCTATTTCCTTAGCTGTGGTGACTGTGGAAGATGGACGGATCACAAAACGTGGCTATAGTTTAATCAAGCCCCCAGTGATGCAGTTCAACCAAGAGTTCATTGGTATCCATGGTATCCAACCGGAAGAAGTGTTGAATAAGCCTACCTTTGATCAGTTGTGGCCGGCGATTTATAATAACCATTTAAAAGGTAAACTGTTAGTAGCACACAATGCGAAGTTCGACATCGACGTGTTACGTGCCACCTTGGACCACTACAATATTGAATGGCCTGATTTAGAATATACTTGCACCGTCCGCATAACACGAAAAGTATGGCCTGATTTGGTGAACCATAAATTAAATACATTGGGTGGATTTTTAGGAATTACATTTAATCATCACAATGCTTTGGACGACTCTGAAGTATGTGCTAAAGTAGCCATTGCAGCAGCGAAAGAAAAAGGTGTAGATTCTATGCGAGGCTTGTTGCATGTCATTAATATGAAAACAGACTCCTTCATCACCGATGAACGACGGGCCCAAATGGAAGTCAAACAAAGCGGCACACAAGATACCTTCTTCTAGTGAGCCATGGTATCTACTAGGGCTTTTATAGGTAAGGTGGATTTTATATGGGTGTTAATGGATACCTGCGTTTAATAGAACTATACATGGGCAAGAGCACTCCATATAGCTATTACATTTAGTCATACTAGCAGATACACTACATTAGCCCCCACTCTCCCTAATAAGGCTCCATATGATTTACTCATAATTTGTGCGTATTACAGGAGTTTCAATATATATTGATATTCCCAAATAAAGAAAAAACAATGCCATATTCCCCTGAACGAACATTCAGAATGCAGTGAGAGAAGGGGGATGTGGCATTGTTTTGTATCATAAGATATCAAAAAAGTGGAAAAACATGAAAAAAGATTAAATTATGAGTAAATCATATAACTTATTATTTAATTAAGTATTGAAAAAAATGTTAAAATATGAAAGAATAGGTATGTATAAAAATTATCTTTCATTTTTAAAGCATATAACTATAGATTGGAGGTATTCCATGTCGGAATTACGATGGAATCCTTTATTGCGGACTTGGACAATGGTCGCTTCAAACCGTAAAGCACGCCCAACGATGCCAAAGGATTGGTGCCCATTTTGCCCAGGTATTAATAAAAAAGTCCCTGCAGATTATGATGTGTTGAAATATGATAACGACTTTCCAGCCTTAACGCAAACGCCAGAGGCTCCTTATGAAGATGGTAATGACTTTTACAAAAGTCAAGAAAACTATGGGAAATGTGAAGTTATCTTATATTCTCCGGAGCATACTGCTAAATTTTACGAATTATCCGAAGATCATATTGTTAAATTACTAAACCTTATTAAAGAGCGTCATAGTGAATTAGCAAAAGATGAAAAAATTAAATATATTTATCCTTTTGAAAATAAAGGAGAAGCTGTAGGTGTGACAATGCCACATCCACATGGTCAATTATATGGCTATTCCTTTGTACCGCAGAAGCTACAAGTGGAACTGGATAGTGCGAAAGATCATCATCATGAACATGGTGAATGCTTATTCTGTAAAATGAATCAAGTTGAGAAAGAAAAAGATGCTCGCATTGTAGGAGAAAATGACTCTTTCTTAGCCTATATTCCGTTCTTCACAGATTATCCATATGGTGTATTTGTCGTGCCAAAACGTCACATGAACTACATCACAGATTGTACTGAAAAAGAAACCAAAGATTTGGCGCATATGTTAAAAACATTAACAGAAGCCTTCGATCGTTTATTTAATATGCCATTTCCATACATGATGGTATATCATCAAAATCCTGTAAATAGCCCTGAATATGCAGGACATGAAGAATATTATCACTTTAATATTCAATTCTATCCTCCTTTCAGAGAAGCCAATAAAATTAAATACTATGCATCCTCTGAAATGGGAGCATGGGCAGCAGCGAATACAAGTGCCGTAGAAGAAACAGCACCGGAATTGCGCAAACTATATAGTGAGGTTGAACAAGCAAATGAATAAAGAAGAATTACAACAGCGTTTTCTGTCCTTCTTTGGCGAAGGTTCAGGAGAGGTGCATTGTTATTTTGCTCCAGGTCGCGTGAATGTTATTGGTGAGCATCAAGACTATAATGGTGGTCATGTATTCCCAGCGGCACTTAAAGTAGGTATTTATGGAGCCATCCGTTTACGTGAAGATAGCAAGGTACGTTTACACTCTGATAATATGGAAAAGACTGTAGTGGTTGATGTAAATGAACCTTTCCAATATAATATTGAACACGATTGGGCTAATTATCCATTAGGTGTGATTCAATTCTTAAAAGATAAGGGTCACAAGGTACCAGGTATGGACATTTATTATAATGGTAATTTGCCAGCTGGTGCAGGCTTGTCCTCTTCTGCATGTATGCTAGATTTAACTGGTTATATGTTGCTTTCAGAGTTGGGTCTAACTCCAATTGATCGCACGGAACTGGCAAAAATGGCCATGCATGTAGAATACCATTTTGTAGGTGTAAAAGTGGGCATTATGGATATGTATGCGATTGCACACGGTAAAGAAGGCCATGGTGTCTTGTTAGATTGCACGCATATGGAACGAAAACTAGTTCCTTTGAACTGGCATGGACATACTCTTGTTATCATGAATACAAATAAACAAAGAGGCCTTGTGGACTCCAAATTTAATGAGCGCAAAGGTGAGTGCGATGCAGCTCATGAAATTATCCGCAAGCATAAGGATATCTCTGGCTTGGCATTGGCTACATTGGATGATTTAAAATCTATTTCTGATGATGTGTTGATGCGCAGAGCTCGTCACGTCATCACTGAAAATTTACGTGTATTAGATTTCATGAAAGCTTTGGAAGCCGCTGATTTAGCAGGGATTGCACATTGCTTGAATGAATCTCATAGATCTTTACAAGTTGACTTTGAAGTGACAGGTAAAGAATTGGATACGATTGTTGATTTAGCACGATCTCAGGAAGGCTGTATTGCATCTCGTATGACAGGTGCAGGTTTCGGTGGTTGTGCCATTGCCCTTGTAAAAGATGAGCATATTGAGGCTTTTATGAGAGCTATTCCAGAAGAGTACGAGAAACAAATAGGTGTTACCCCTAGTCTATATATTGCTGAAATTGGTGATGGGGTGTATTCACTGTAAAGGAGATAGAATCATGATAAAGCCACAAATAAGCAATGATGAAATTATTTTGAATTACATCAGGCGTCATGGCCCCGTATCAAAGGCCTTGATTGCAAGACAGACCAAAATAACGCCTCCCACAGTGACTAATATTTGTACGAATTTAATTCGGAAAGGATTGGTCTATGAAGATCGTCAAGAGCGGTCTGCATTGGGACGCCCATCAATGTTGTTAGACTTTAATCATGATATTGAAACCTATTTGATTGTTCATATAAGAACACATACGATTGTCTTTTATGTGGCTACAGTAGGACGTCAAATTTTACAGCAATTAGAAACATCTATCATTGGTTGTAGTGCTGATGAAATCATGCAACATATGTATCGTGGCATACAGGATATCTTCAAAGAAGACTATAAAATTAAAAGTATAGGCCTCGTTTTGCGTGGACCTGTAGACTCAGGAAAAGGGATTTCTATTTACTCTCCTAATGGAAAATGGAATAATATTCCTTTCAAATATATCTTAGAAGAGCGATTCCATGTGCCGGTATATGTAGAAAATGATGTTCGTTGTTTGTCGACGGGCGAATATTACTATGGCAGTGGTAAAGAAATGGATAACCTCATTGTCCTTAAATTTAGTTATGGACTCGGTATATCCTTGATTTATCATGGTGAACTCTACCGCGGTTTTAACGATAGTGCTGGGGAAATTGGATATGGTGTGATTCGATTAGATGAAGAGGGCAATGAGGTGCGCTTGGAAGATATCGCATCGGAAACATCGATTCATTCCTATGTAGTGGAACAAATGGAAAAAGGCCGATATACGTCGGTACAAGATAATCCATTGGTTGTGAGCAAAGCATTTCGTGTAGAGCCTATTTATGAGGCCGCAGTAGAAGGTGATGAAGTGTGTTTAGAGGCCCTTTCACGAGTAGGTCATTATTTAGGAATTGCTTTGGCCAATATAGCGAACTTATTTAATCCAGAGCGGATTATTTTGAGCAGTGCTATGGGTAATGCAGTGGGAGTAATGGATCCTATTTTACGGGGTGTATTAGAACGCAATTCATACAAAGCACATACGATTAATCTAGAATATTCCGGCAATGGCTCTTATTATACATTGTTAGGTATGATTGATATTGTCAGTGCAAAACGAGCTGAAGAAGCTTGGTTACGGTAGGTACCACGACTAGATACACTAGTCTTATAGGTATATAGGATATCTAAAAGGAGGATATTATTATGAAACGATCTTGGAAAGCAGCGATGCTTGCATCTGCAGCAGTAGGTGCACTTGTGTTAGGTGGTTGCGGAAGCGATCAAGGAGCAAGCGGTGACAAACCTCAAATTGGGGTTGCTATTTACAAATTTGATGACACTTTCATGAGTGGCGTTCGTGCAGAAATTGATAAAGCTGCCAAAGACAAAGCTAAAGTGGATATCGTAGATAGCCAAAACTCTCAACCAACACAAAACGAAAAGATTGACTTATTCATCAATAAGAAGTACAAAGCAATCGGCGTTAACGTGGTAGACCGCACAGCAGCAGGCGTTATCATTGATAAAGCGAAAGCAGCTAACATTCCATTGGTATTCTTGAACCGTGAACCATTGAAGGAAGATATGGCTAAATGGGATAAAGTATACTATGTAGGTGCGAAAGCTGAACAAAGTGGTGAAATGCAAGGTAAAATCTTAGCAGATTACTTCAAAAAACATCCTGAAGCATACCATAGCAATGATGGTGTTATCCACTATGTTATGATTACTGGTGAACCAGGTCACCAAGACGCAGTACTTCGTACAGAACACTCCGTTAAAGCTCTTAAAGCAGAAGGTATGAAAGTAGAAGAGTTAGCTAGCGATACAGGTATGTGGGACCGCGTTAAAGGTCAAGAAAAAATGGCAGCGTTCTTGAGCCGTTACGGCGATAAAATTGATGCTGTTATCTGTAACAATGACGACATGGCATTAGGTGCTATTGAAGCGTTGAAAGCAGCAGGCTACTTCACAAATGGCAAATACATTCCAGTAGTAGGTGTTGACGCTACAACTCCAGCAGTACAAGCGTTGAAAGACGGCACATTATTGGGTACAGTATTAAACAATGCTAAAAAACAAGGTCAAGCTGTATTTAATCTTTCCTATGTGTTAGCTAAAGGCGAAACACCAAATAAAGACAATACAGGTTTTGATATTGTTGATGGTAAATATATTTGGGTACCTTACGAAATCGTAACAAAAGAAAATGCGGATAAGATTTTAGGTGACAAATAAGAAAATGCAGTAAGGGGGCATTTTGCCCCCTTTATTATCTGATTAGTAGGAGGAAAATGTATGGGCGAGTACATATTAGAAATGCGCCAAATTACGAAGGAATTTCCTGGCGTAAAGGCCTTGGATAATGTCACTTTCAAAGTCCGACCAGGCACCGTACATGCTCTAATGGGAGAGAATGGCGCGGGAAAGTCTACTCTTATGAAATGCCTGTTCGGTATTTATAAGCCTGATCAAGGGGACGTGGTCATTGACGGCGAAGTAGTAGAAATGACAGATTCCCGAAAAGCTCTTGGAATGGGAATTTCCATGATCCACCAAGAGTTATACCCTGTATTACAGCGTAATGTTATGGAAAATCTATGGTTAGGTCGATTCCCAACCAAAAAATTGGTCCTTTTACATTTGTAGACCATAAAAAAATGAAAGAAGACACACTAGCCTTGTTTAATGAAATCGATGTAGATATCGATCCAGAACAATTAGCTGGTGATTTATCTGTTTCTAAGCTACAAAATATTGAGATTGCAAAAGCAGTTTCCCACCAATCTAGAATTATTGTTATGGATGAACCTACCTCTTCCCTAACGAGTGATGAAGTAGAACATCTTTTCAAAATCATTAACTCCTTACGTAAAAAAGGAGTTGCAATTATATATATTTCTCATAAAATGGAAGAAATCCTACGCATATCTGATGAAGTAACGATCATGCGTGATGGTCAATATATAGGTACTTGGCATGCTGATGAATTAACGACAGATCTTATCATTCAACGAATGGTAGGTCGTGAAATGACTCAGTTATTCCCTGAAAAAACAAATACTCCAAGTGAAGAAGTATTACGTGTAGAAAAATTAACATCTATTCATCCACATTCTTTTAAAGATGTAAGCTTCTCTCTTCGTAAAGGTGAAGTTCTTGGTGTAGGTGGTCTAGTAGGAGCGCAACGAACAGAGGTTATCGAAGCCTTATTTGGTCTTCGTGGCATTGAATCTGGAAAGATTTATTTACACGACAAAGAAGTGCGCATTCGTCACCCTCGAGATGCGAAAAAACTGGGTATGGCATTACTTACAGAAGAGCGCCGTACTACAGGGATTTTCCCAATGCTCACCATTGTAGATAATACAACGATGGCAGCGCTACCGAAATATGAAAATAAGTTTAAATTATTAAATGACGAAAAACGACTAGACGATACAAAAGAAGGTGTGACTTCCTTGCGAGTGAAGACACCATCTACAGAAACGAAAATTCAAAGTCTTTCTGGTGGTAACCAACAAAAGGTACTCATTGCCCGTTGGTTAAATACGAATCCAGAAATCTTACTCTTGGATGAACCGACACGGGGCATCGATGTAGGAGCGAAATATGAAATTTATTCCATTATTAACGAACTGGCTAGTGCTGGTAAAAGTATCATTATGATTTCCTCAGAAATGCCTGAGTTATTGGGTATGAGTGATCGCATTATGGTTATGAGTAATGGATATATGAGTGGCATCTTGGATGCACATGAAGCGACAGAAGAAAAAATAATGGAACTAGCGACAGCTGGTTTAGTCTAGGAGGTATCGTATGAGCCAAGGTAAATTAGGAAAGTTTCTTTCCCAGAATATTATCTATTTGGTACTAGTAGTACTAGTAGCGGCTATTTCTATGTATAGCCCGAACTTTTTATCCGTCACAAGTTTTCGTGATATTTTAATTCAGTCTTCCCCACGTATTATCATTGCATTAGGTTCTGCTATGATCTTGATCACCGCAGGGTGTGACTTATCTGCAGGTCGTGTGGTTGGTTTGACGGCAGTGGTATCTGCATCCTTAACTCAGTTGCCAGATTATCCACGTCCGTTCTTTGAACATTTACCAGAGCTACCATTGATTCTACCAATCGTGATTGCTATCGTGGTGGGTGCTATCATCGGTTTAGTTTCTGGTGTGATCGTAGCGTATTTAAAAATCGTACCATTTATTTCCACACTAGGTACTATGGTTATTACTTACGGTATTTGTTCCTTGTATTTTGATATGGAACCAAATAACTCCCAACCAATCGGTGGTTTGCGTCCAGAGTTTACACAAATTGGTACAGGTTCTTTAGACCTAGGATTTATGACGATTCCATACATTGTTATTATCGCTGCTGTGATTTCTTTAATCATGTATGTGGTATATAACAAAACAATTCTTGGTAAAAATATGTTTGCTATTGGTGGTAATCCACAAGCAGCTGTCGTATCTGGCATCAACGTAGCAGTAACACTAGTGATTATCTACGTTATCGCTGGCGCTTTGTATGGCGTAGGTGGTATCTTGGAAGCAGCTCGTACTGGTGGTGCTACTAATAACTATGGCAACATGTACGAGTTAGATGCTATCGCAGCATCTGTTGTAGGTGGTGTATCCATCACTGGTGGTATCGGTACTGTACCTGGTATCATCGCTGGTGTGTTGATCTTTACAGTTATTAACTATGGTTTAACATTCGTTGGAATGGGACCATACTGGCAGTTGATTATTAAAGGTTTGATTATTGTCGTAGCGGTTGCTTTCGACGTACGTAAATCTATGGCTCGTAAATAATCTAGAGCAGTAAGGTATTAGCCTCTGGCTTTTGCATATTTGTAAAAGTCAGAGGCTTTTTATATGTCAAAAATCATCGATAATGTTTAAAAAATTCGATTTGAATAGTCTACAAAAGTAGTATATAATCAATATTAATAAGAAATGTTTCAACTTAATTCATAACAATTTGTTAGCATGAATTAAGGATTTTATCAAACTATAAGGGGTGTAGTATGAGAAAACATAATGCCGCAGTATATGCAGCAAGTGTATTAATCTTGGGAGGCCATATTGCAGGCTATGCAGCTAGTACAGAGTATACAGTAACTGGTGGTCAGGTCGATGGCGCGAATGCCATTGCTGTAGGTGCTAGTTCTAATGTGAATGCAGTGGATGGATTAGCCATAGGATATGAGGCAACTACTAGTGCAGCAAGTGGTGTAGCATTAGGTAGCGGTTCTAGTACAGATCGTGTTGGTAAAAGTGATGCTTACATTGGATATAATCCAATGAGTAACACACATTATAAAGTAGGCGAAGCGGGAGCAGATAATCCAGCGCTAGAAGCTTTATATGAAGAGATTCGTCAAGCGAATTATAAAGTTTTAATAGCAGAAGAAGAAATTGAACGAGCTGAGAGTAAAAAAGAAAAAAAGAGAGTGATGCAGATGCTGCAATAGCAACTGCGAATGCCCAAAAGGCAAAAGCAGATCAAGATTTGGTAGATGCAGAAAAGGCCTATGCAGATGCTATAAAAAAAGCGAATGAAGCTGGTAATGCATCCATTAGTAGCGCTTGGAATGCTACCGATGGAGCTGTATCTGTAGGTGGTACAAAAGCTGGAGTACAACATACTCGTCAAATTACCAATGTAGCAGCAGGCTATGAAGATACAGATGCTGCCACAGTGGGGCAATTAAAAGTACTTCGCAATCGTGTAGAACGTGAAAAGCCACGGTACATTTCTATAAAAAGTCGAGACCTTGGGGTAGATAGCAATGAGAAAAATAATGGAGCCACCAAAGAGGGGGCTATTGCCATTGGTCCAAGGGCACAATCTAAGAGTGAGAATGCCATTGCTATTGGACGTAATGTACAAATTGGTCAAAACTCAAAAAATACAGTAGCGATTGGTAAAGGAATTAGTGAAACTGGTATCTATAGTGTCAATATTGGTGAAGGCACAAGAACAGCAGGAGAACATAGTACAGCGGTGGGTACTCGTGCATTGGCTGCAAACTCCTCCTTGGCTATCGGTGCTTCATCCAAGGCAAGTGCAGACAATACAGTCGCGGTAGGTCGTACAACAACTGCGATTGCAGTAGGTGCAACAGCGTTAGGTGATTCCGCGCATGCAGAGGGAAGTCAGTCTGTAAGCGTGGGATATAGTGCTTATGCAAATGATTTTGCAGCCATTGCAGTAGGTGGCAATACAAAGACCTATGGAAATGGGGCTATCGCTATTGGTCATGGTAGTGAGGTTGGAGAATCAGGAAAAAATAAGGAGGCCTATGCTGGTGTTAGCCTTGGCTTAAGTGCGAAGACATTTGTAAGACATGGTGTTGCATTAGGTGGAGAGTCCTATGCGGATCGCGGGACGAATGATGCCTCTACTAATGGTTATGATGCAGCTTTACATGGCCCACATTTTTCCAGTGCTGCATTTGCGAGTGCAAATGATCCTACGTGGAAAGCAACTAATTCCGCTGTGTCTGTAGGTGATAGACGTCCAGGTTATCGTAAAACTCGCCAAATTATTAATGTAGCAGCCGGTGGAGAAGATACTGATGCTGTCAATGTAGCGCAATTAAAAGCCTTAGAAAAACGTAATACTATTTTGGCAGGTAATGATGTGCCATTCAATGCAGATGGAACTGTAGCTACTACAACACCTGATGCACGTGTGTACACACCAGGTGATAAAGAGATTAAGATCCAAGGCAAGGCAAATACTGTGTATGGAGTGGCGCCACAAGCTGGTGCAAAAGCTCCAGATGGTAAAAGCGAGTATGCGGCGCCAACGTTATATAGTTCTGATAATTTGATTACCTATAAAGATCCTATGGACTCTATTTTACGTATTGGTATGTTGAAAACGCCAACGTTTACAGGGGTTAACTTTGCTCATCCTACAATGAATATTACCTTGGGTGGAAACGATAAAGGTCAATTAACTTTAACTACAGGCGGTAAAGATGGTTCTTCCTCTACTACAAGCCCTGTATTGACTGTAGATTCCTTGAAAGAAGTATTAAAACCAGGTAAAGGTATCTCTATTGCTACGAATGACGGTGGGGAATATGGTAAAACATATACTATTAGCTTAGATAAAGATCAACTAAAAGGTGACCCAGACTTTAAAGGTGACAAAGGTGATAAAGGCGATCCAGGTGCTAAAGGTGACCAAGGTATTCAAGGTGACAAAGGCGAAACTGGAGCTAAAGGTGATACTGGGGCTGATGGAAAGTCTGCTTTTGAAGTATGGAAAGAAATGCCAGGCAACGAAGATAAGACAAAAGATGATTTTATCAAAGCTATTACTGGTCCGCAAGGTGAAGTCGGTGCAGTAGGCCCACAAGGTCCTCAAGGACCACAGGGACCTCAAGGACCAGGTGGTACTGGTGGTGGTACTGGTGGAGTAGGTCCACAAGGCCCACAAGGTATTCAGGGTCCTAAAGGCGATAAGGGTGATACAGGTGCAGTAGGTCCTAAAGGTGATCAAGGTATACAAGGTGAAGTAGGGCCTAAAGGTAAATCTGCTTTCGAAGTATGGAAAGACCTACCAGGTAATAGAAGCAAGACAGAAGATGACTTCATAAAGGCAATTACAGGAGCCAAAGGTGCAGATGGTGCAGCAGGCCCACAAGGTGAGAAAGGCGAAAAAGGTGACGCTGGAGCAGCTGGTGTAGCAGGACCTAAAGGTGATGCTGGTACAGCTGGTAAAGATGGAGCTGACGGAAAGTCTGCTTTCGAAGTGTGGAAAGACCTACCAGGTAATGGAAGCAAGACAGAAGATGACTTTATCAAGGCCATTACAGGTGAAAAAGGTAAAGATGGTGCAGTAGGTCCTAAAGGCGATAAAGGTGAAGCCGGCGCAACAGGTGCAGTAGGACCTAAAGGCGATAAAGGTGAAACTGGCGTAGTAGGCCCTAAAGGCGACAAAGGTGATGCTGGGAAAGCCGGTAAAGATGGCGCTAAAGGCAAATCTGCTTATGAATACTGGAAAGAAATCAAAGGTAATGAAAATAAAACAGAAGATGATTTCCGTAAATCTTTAGAAGGCGGTTCTAAAGGAGATAATCATAACTATGAAAAATTAGAGCGCCAAATTGGTGAACTTGGTAGTGATTTACAAGAATTACGCAAGGAAAGCCGTAGAGGTGATGCCCTAGGCGCTGCATTATCTGCATTAAAACCAATTCAATATGATCCATTAGAACCAACACAAATTATGGCTGGCGTTGGACATTATAAAAATGTGAATGCCGTAGCATTAGGAGTGGCTCATTATACTAAAGAATCTACTATGTTCCATGCTGGTGTATCTATGGTACGTGGTGGCACTATGGTTAATGGTGGTGCAACTTTCAAATTTGGTAATAGTCCAGAGAAAAAAGCTATACCAGAACGTTATCGTAATGGCCCAATTTCTTCTGTGCTAGTATTGCATGATGAAATGGTAGCTATGAAAGAAGCCTATGGTCGTGAACTTACAGTTCTGACAGCGGAAAATGATAACTTACGTCAAGATATTGTGACATTGCAACAAGAAATGCAAGAATTACGAGCTATGGTTCGTAAATAATAAAAGGGGTCCTTCGGGACCCTTTTTTGTATGCTAGAAATGAGTATGATAGTTTGTGACATTGTATAGAAGGACAGGAGTATAGGCAAAAACAACAGAGGCAAGTTGAGCGAATCAATTTGCCTCTGTTGTTGTATAGTTAAGTATGTATGATAGTTGTTAGTGTTTTTTATTTGGAGGAGTCTATTCTAAACGATTCCATTAGAATGCTGGAAGAATAGCACCTTTGTATTTGTCTTCGATGAATTTTTTGATTTCAGGGCTTTGTAAAGCTTTGATCAATTTTTGAATATCTTCACGTTTTTCATCGCCTTCACGAACGGATACGATGTTTACATATGGGGAATCTTTAGATTCTAAGAACAATGCATCTTTTGTTGGGTTCAAGTTAGCACCTAATGCAAAGTTTGTATTGATTACAGAAATTGTGGAATCATCTAATGTACGAGGTAATTGAGCCGCCTCTAATTCAACGAATTTTAAGTTTTTAGGGTTATCTTTGATATCTTGTACTGTAGCAGAAATGCTGTTAGGATCGTTCAAAGTGATTAAACCAGCTTTGGAAAGCAATAGTAATGCACGACCACCATTTGTCGCATCAGATGGGATAGCTACTTGAGCGCCATCTTGTACTTCTTTCAAATCTTTTACTTTTTTAGAGTAAATGCCCATTGGCTCGATATGTACGGCACCTGCTGTTGCAATGTGAGTACCTTTTTCTTTGTTGAAGTTTTCTTGGTAAGGAATGTGAGCGAAGAAGTTTGCATCAATTTCTTTGTCATTCAAGGATACATTTGGTTGTACATAGTCGCTGAACTCGATGATTTCTAATTTAATGCCTTCTTTAGCAAGGATTGGTTTTACTTGCTCTAGGATTTCAGCGTGAGGTACTGGGGAAGCACCAATTTTCAATGTTTTACCTGCATCGGAACCAGTGGAGCTAGTGCCAGTGGAACCACAGCCACCTAACAATAAGGCAGCGCCTAATACAGCCGTAGCGGCTAAACTAAATAATTTCTTCATATTTTATCTCCTTTTCTTTGTGTACTTACATAGTGAATTTCTACTTGCTTAGTATAACAAGAGTTTTGTTATAAGTAAAATATGTTATATATCTAAGGTGTTATAGTTATTGGCTATGAATTAGATGGCTACTACTGTGAAAGTAATAAAGACTCCCCTCATAAAGAATGCTAGTTTTATATGATTGTATTACATAGGAGTCCTATAGCCCACAAGAAGTGATACAGTGTACAAGATATAGAAGTAAACTTCATAGCTTCGTTTAATCGTATTGGATCTGCATAGGTGTTGAAGATATGGATGACTTTCATAGCAGGCAGTAAGGAAAGTAAAGCTACTAAGGAAGGCCATGGGATAACTCCGCAGATAGTCCATATTAGTATCCATAGAGAGCTAATGAGGAAGAGCCCTTGTAACAGTTGGAGGCCTCTTTCACGGCCAAGAAGAATGACTAAGGTACGACGACCGTGGTTCGCATCGTTCGTAAAGTCACGTAAATTGTTAGTCATCATAATAGCACCGATTAAGATGGTGGATGGTACGGCAGGAATTAGATAGGTCCAGTGCAAGGTGTGAGTCCAAGCAAAGAGGGTAATACCTACGATGGCAAAACCCATGGCAAGACCAGAGGCGAGTTCACCAAAAGGGGTACGAGAAATGGGTTTAGGTCCACCAGAGTATAAGATGCTAGTCAGTATGCAAAGCGTGCCTACAGGAATATACCACCATGTGACGGCCTTAGCGAGGGCAATGCCTAAGATGAGTGGAAGTATAGTCGTCATATATCCCCAACGTTTGATAATCGCTGGAGAGATTCCATCGCGGACGATAGAGCCACTATTTCCAGCCGCTTGTGTGAGGTCAAGGCCAGATTTAAAATCGAAATATTCATTCCAAATATTGGCTGCGATTTGCGCGCTTAACACACATATTAGAATGCCTACGGTATACACCAAGGATAGCCAAATAGGTTGTACGGTTTCAAACTGCGTAGCCCCCATTGCGGCCCCTAAGACAACGGGACTGAAAGCAGCCGTTAAGGTACGAGGGCGAATTAATGCAAAAAATTGTGACAGATTCATAGTCATCCTTTCATCATTAGAAGTTATATAATATATGGTATCATTCTAACCTAAATAGGAGATTATGACAAACAATAAGGGGAAAAACAATTATACATGAAATGTAATAGTAGAGTATAATAGAGAGAAGTAGACGATAGGCATAGTATTTAAATTGTCATAGAAAAGTGCTTAGTATGCTATAGGGTAGACCTATAAGAATAGGAGTTATTTATGATTACACATGCTCTATTAACAGATATGTATCAATTTACCATGATGCAAGGTTTATTTACGCAAAACAAACATCGTACTCGTTGTGTGTTCGATCGCTTTTACCGGACCAATCCATTTCAAGGCGCCTATACTGTGGTCGCTGGATTGGAACAAGTTATCGAGTATGTGAAAGGCTTGCGTTTCTCTGAGGATGATATTATCTATTTACGACAAACGGGTGTGTTTACAGAGGAATTTTTGGATTATTTAACAACATTCCGCTTTACTGGCACCATCTATGCGGCGCCAGAAGGATCTGTGGTATTCCCGGGGGAAGTGTTACTTCGAGTAGAATCTGCCAAGGATGAGGCCATTTTATTGGAAACAGCATTATCTATGTTTTTAAATCATGAGTCCTTGATTGCGACCAAAGCACGTCGTATCCGATCTGTCATTGGCAAGGATGGAGTAGCAGAGTTTGGTATGCGAAGAGCCCAAGGGGTGAGCGCAGCTGTACAAGGGGCTAGAGCAGCTTTCATAGGAGGCTTTGATAGCACTAGTGATGTGTACAGTGCTGCTTTGTATGGCATGCGACCTGTAGGGACTATGGCACACAGTTGGGTCATGAGTTTTCCTACTGAAATTGATGCATTCCGTGCGTATGCAGACCAATACGAAAATAATTTGGTGTTTTTAGTGGACACCTATAATACACTACATAAAGGTGTGCCTGCGGCCATCCAAGTGTTCCAAGAGATTCGTGAACGTCGAGGAGGCACGATGCCATCCATCTATGGCATTCGCTTGGATAGTGGCGATTTAGCGTATTTATCCATCGAGGCTCGTAAGATGCTAGATGAGGCAGGATTTAAAGAGGCATTAATTTTTGCCACCAATGATCTAGATGAATATAAAATTGCAGACTTGAAACAGCAAGGAGCAGAGATCACAGCGTGGGGTGTAGGTACAAAACTGATTACTGCCGATGAAACACCAGCCTTAGGTGGGGTGTATAAACTAGCCGGTCAATGGGAAGGGGACACCTTTATGCCAGCTATGAAATTTTCAGATAATATTGAAAAGGTAACAAATCCTGGTAAGAAAAAGGTATTGCGCCTCATCAATGTACGAAATCATAAGCTCATTGGTGATTTAATTTGCTTAGACCACGAAACAGTGGACACCACACAGGATTATGTGTTTAAAAATCCATTGTATCCATGGAAACAAACTGTGTTAAAGGCAAATACTTTCAGAGTACAAGAACTATTAGTACCTATCTTCGTAGATGGAGAATTGGTGTACAATGTACCTTCCTTGGCGCAGGTGAAAGCCTACGGAGAAGAGCAAATTCAATTACTATGGCCAGAATTTTTACGACTTCGTAGAGCCCCGGAGGTGAAAGTCAACATTAGCGAAGAATTGCATCAGTTGAAATCTAAATTATTATTGGAAAAAGTAGGGGACCCTAGTTAGGAAGGAGTTATTATGAATTGGAAATGTGTGATGGCTAGTGTGGCATTAGCAGGGACGATGATTTCAGGATATGCAGCATCGATTACATTGGATGGGCAAGGTAGTGTAGAGTTACCTAGTTATGTTTCGATAGTTAACCATGATGATCTCATTGATGGTGGTTTAAAAAAAGAAGATACGGTTCGTAAGGTAGGTTCTAATCATTGGCATATAGATGAAACAGAGGCTAAGGTGCTAGATAAAATTGTCAAAGATGTGGTGCAACGGGGGCAACGGTATCAGTTACAAGGTCGTGATGAACGAGGGTTACACACGGCAGAACTAGTACACTTTCACATGACAGGTGCGGAAGCGGCCGAAGTATGGAAAATTAAATATAAAGGAAATACTATTGTACCACAATCTGTGGGAGAAACATTATATAATAAAACGGTGAAAGAAATACAAAACATAGATCTCTACAATGTAAATGTTATGGGAGGAAAACGTATAGAAAAGAATGGCGCAGCCTTAGCTCCCTTCGTTACGAGCACTAATCCAGAGTTCAGTAGCACTGAGATTCTGAGAGCCGTATTACCCCTTGTGAACGTAAGATTTCTTGATGGAGAGATGATGAAACCTGTACGCCTACAAGGCGATACAGGATTGTATACGCATGGTAGAGTGCAATTGGATGTGGATGGATTTGTGTTACCTGCGTATATTAGTTTTATAGGACGGTATGGTCAAGATGGGGTATCTATCACTCTAATAACGACGGCTGATACATCGAGATCCTATTGGCAACCTGTTATCAAGAGTCTGTTAGGTGTGAAGGGAGAATAAGTAGATGAAATTATGGAAGCAAATGGGACTGGCTGTCATAGTGACCAGCCTTATGATGGGCTATGGACAAGTGTCAGCACAAGTACATGATACTACCTATGAGGTGGTAGGTAGTAGTGCATCAATGCCATATGGTATAGCAGGTAGTAGTGCGTCGATCTCCGATGAGATAGCAGGTACTAGTGACCTAATGTCAGATGAGGAAGTAGGAGTTCCTTCGAGTACTATCTTAGATGCCGAGAAAAAACGTCAAACTGGTGACGAAATCATAGCAGAGTTCGATGCGATGCTAGAACAGAATCCATTGACTGATTTGCGTCAAACCGTAGGATCAAAGATTACCGTTAAGCAATTGTCTTCTTCAAAGTTAGCAGAGGTAGGAAAAGGGTATGTGTATGCCAACCTAGGTAAAGTGAGCACTACAGTTGGTGTGGTAAAGGACTATACGGGACTGAAGAACATGAAAGAGGGACTTAAGCTAGGACATTATATGGATGTTTATGAATTACAAGGGGCTGATCAATATGGTTTAAATACAGCCTGGGTTCTTGTATTTCCACTACCTAAAGAGTTGTTAATGAATGCGCAATCATCGCTATCATACGGAAAAGAGGGACTTTCATCAGCAGAAATGGATAGAATTACTCGTGATGCAAACGACTTATTAAACCATTTTAATATTCATATTGCAGAAGACAGAGATATTGATTATTCTCAGAATAAACGTCCAGCAAAGATACGATTACGGAATGTAGAACCATTACATACCTTAACAGATACTAAATATGGTACGATGACAACAGCGGGAAATATGACCTATGATATAACAGGGATTCAATATCCTGGATATCTGCGTTTAGCCCTAGTGGGAACACCAGAGTATTTAACAACGATTGTCATGGGTACTACCGAAGTGGAAGGAACATTCTTTAAACCGTACTTCTTGCAAATGTTACAGCATATAAAGTAATTTTACTTGTCCACGAAAGATATATTTTCGATGGATAGTAAGGCTCGCTTAATGGATAGCCCTCCTGTGTAACCAGTGAGGGCTTTTCCTTTGCCTAGGACACGATGGCAAGGGATGATGAGGGAGATAGGGTTCGCGCCGACGGCAGATCCTATGGCTTGGGCTCCTTTAGGAATAGGGGAGTTAAATACACGTTGGCTTAGCTCTCCATAAGTAAGGGATGTGCCGTAGGGAATATGCTGTAACTGAGACCATACTTTTTGTTGGAACGTTGTGCCTTGAGGTGCTAAGGGAATCATCATCGTTGGGACTTGTCCAACGAAGTATTGATCTAGCCATTGGATAGTTTGTTGCAAAATGGGGGAAGAAATAGTCTTGTCTATGACCACTGGTTCTTGAAAATTTACAGATTGAGTTGGAAATGTAAGCCCTACTAAGGCGGAGGCTGTGGCATATAGTGTAAGAGTGCCCAAAGGGCTTTCATAAGTAGTATAAATAATAGACATATAGGTACTCCTTATAGAGGTATGCAAATAAAGTACAATAGAAGTATGAAAAATAGCTACACTTCGATACCATTACATGCTATACTAGTGATATATTATAAATGTCTTATGGTAATGAAAGGGGACAACTATGAAACAAGTGTATACAGAGCAAGCACCAGCAGCATTAGGACCATATTCTCAAGCTTACAAAGCGAATGGTTTTGTGTTCATTTCTGGTCAAGGCGGTATTGATCCAGCACAAGGCGCTCTAGTAGAAGGTGGCGTGGAAGCACAAACATTGCAAGCGATGAAAAACATCGAAGCTATCTTAAAAGAAGCAGGCACTGATTTTTCTAAAGTTGTAAAAACAACATGCTTTTTAGCAGATATGGGTGACTTTGCCAAATTTAATGCTATTTATGCTGAGTATTTTACATCTAAACCAGCTCGTAGTTGTGTGGCAGTCAAAACATTACCAGCTAACTTCTTAGTAGAAGTAGAAGTGATTGCCCTAGCAGAATAGTATATTGTATTATACCATAAGCGGTTTAATAAGTACTAAAAAGCTGTTACATTATGATTGACTCTTAATGTGGCAGCTTTTTGCTTATGGTCAGATGATGGAAGTAGTGATAGAATAGGTGAAATTATGTTAAGTAAACCAAAATATTTAAGTACGGTGAAAGCCATAATACATATTATTATTGGATCGACGGTGTTTGCAGTAGGGGTACAAGGATTTATTGTACCGCATAAACTTTTAAGTGGTGGCATTAGTGGTTTAAGCTTGATTATTTATTATGTGACACAAGGTATATTAAGTTTAGGTTCTATTAACTTTCTTTTGAATATACCAGTGCTGTACGCGGCATGGAGATGGTTAGGACGTTGGCACCTAGGGATTACCATCTTAGGCACTATCATCATGTCTATTTTGATCAACCTATTGTCTCCATTGGAAGCCTTGGAATTAACGAAGAATCCAATTATTGGAGGTATCTTAGGGGGTCTATTCTCTGGATTGGGTCTTGGTATCGTCTACCGTGGTGGCGGTAATACGGGTGGTATGGATCCCATTGCTATGATTATTCGGAATCGTTTTGGATTACAAATAGGCAGTATCTTATTTGGTATTAATATGATGATTCTCATCGTTGGTGCTATTGTTATCAATATTGAGGCGGCGGCTACCACTTTGATTAGTACCTATTTAGCAGCGATGGTAACCAATAAGGTAATTACTGGTTTTAACCAACGCAAGGCAATGTTTATCATTTCCTATAAACCAGTGACGATTTGTAATTTAATCATTGATAAAATCGGTCGTGGTGCTACGATTTTGAATGGAGAAGGCGCCTATACACATCAGCCTAAACAGGTTATTATGGTAGTAGTAAGTTTGTTGCAAGTGGCTCGCTTGAAAGCTGCCGTAGAAGCGGAAGATCCAACAGCATTTATGGTTATCACGGATGCAGCAGAGGTTATCGGCACAGGTTTCTCGGCAAGGTCTACGAATGGTGCTGTAGAACGGGTATTGCAAACCTGTGATCCAGTGAAAGCGGCTGAAGCAGAGCAAATGATTCATGAAGTGCAAATGGCAAGAAATGAAATCCCTTCCCAAGAGCATAAGGAGGAACACTAATATGGTACATCCATTGGCAGGACAACCTGTAAAAAAGAAGATTTGATTCATGTAGATACAGTTGTGAAAGACTTTTTTCGCATTGTTCCTAATCATGAGAATTTAGAAGAGCGAGTAAGCTTTGGTACGTCTGGACATCGAGGGATTGCATCCAAAGGGACCTTTAATGAACTCCATGTGGCAGCCATTGTACAAGCAATTTGTGATGTGCGTCAAGAATTTGGTGCTACAGGACCTTGCTATATTGGACAAGATACACATGCCTTATCACAACCAGCTTTGCAAGTGGCCATTGAAGTCTTGTTGGGAAATCGTGTGAAAACACGTGTGGATGCACATCGTGAATTTGTGCCTACTCCAAGTGTGTCTCGGGCTATTTTGCGACACAATGCAGATACAACGGCAGAGAATGTAGCAGATGGTATTATTATTACGCCTTCTCATAATCCGCCAGAACATGGTGGTATTAAATATAATCCACCTCATGGGGGCCCTGCAGATACAGCAGTGACAAAGCGGATTGAAGCCTTAGCTAATGAATATTTGCAAAAAGGATTAGATAGCATTCAACGATTTTCCTTTCATCATCTAGTGGGGGCTCATGAAAGTGCTCATTGTGGTTGCTGTCATCATGAAGAAGAGAAAGCAGTAGCACCTGCTGCGATTTCTATAGACGAAGCGGGACAATATTTAGAACCATATGATTTTAAAATGGCCTATGTAAATGAATTGCCTCAGATTATTGATATGAAAGCAATTCAAGAAGCCAATCCAAAGGTGTTAATTAATGCGTTAGGTGGCAGTGGAGGAGCCTATTGGCATGCCATTGCTGAGGAGTATAATCTAAATTTTACCATTATTAATAGTGACTATGATCCAACATTTAGTTTTATGTCCTATGACCATGATGGAGCGATTCGTATGGATTGCTCTTCCCCATATGCTATGGCAGAAGTGGCTAAGAATCTGGGTGATCACGTGCTAGCCATCGGTAATGACCCGGACTATGATCGCCATGGCATCGTTACAGAAGAAGGGTTATTAGCGCCAAATCAATATTTAGTAGTAGCTGCTAAGTATTTGAATGAAACTCGCCCTTGGGAAGGGAAAGGTGTTGGTAAAACAGCTGTTGTGACAAGTTTGATGGATGCCTATTGCAAAGATTCCAATCATCCAGTCTATGAAGTGCCAGTAGGTTTTAAATATTTTGCTCCATTATTATTTGATGGACGCATAGGCCTAGGGGCAGAGGAGAGTGCAGGAGCGTCCTTCTTGCAACAGGATGGAACCGTATGGACTACTGATAAAGATGGCATCATTTTAGGACTTTTAGCGGTGGAAATGGTAGCCACTACAGGGAAAACTCCTGCACAACACTATGTAAATATGACGGAACAATGGGGAACACCGGTGTTCCAACGTGTGGATATGCCTTGTACAGCGGAAATAAAAAGTGCTTTAAAAGGTATGAAACCTAGTGATGTGACTATGACAAAATTAGGAGGCAGTCCGATTCTAGATATTCGTACGACCTCTTTGTTTGAAGAACAACCTATCGATGGTGTTAAAATTGTGACAGATACAGGTTGGTTTGTAGCACGACCATCAGGAACAGAAAACTTATATAAAATGTATGCAGAGTCCTATTTAGGCGAAGAAGGGCTGGCGCAGCTGATGGAAGATGGTAAACGCATTATTGAAGGGTTAGTAACAAAATCTGTTTAGTTGGTAACCGTCTTTAACATGTCCATAAAGAGAAGGGAGTCCATGTACTTACTGAGTCTGTTCTTGTATGTACTGTGTTTAACTGATATAATTAATAAATATGGTCTATATACAATGAACTAAGTATTCGAATAACAGACTATTGACAATCACTTGTTATAATCATGAAATACCACGTATGGAGGTGGTGGAATGACAGTATATTTATGGGCCTTTGTCATTGCTCTCGTAGTAACGTATATTTGCACGCCTTTGGTGAAACAATTTGCTGTTAAGGTAGGTGCTATTGATAAACCAGATGCACGTAAGGTGCATCAAGTGTCAATTCCACGATTAGGTGGATTGGCCATCTATATTGGCTATATGGTATCTTTGCTGTATAGTGTGAAAGATGTGTCTTCTATCAAAGGATTGATTGTAGGTTCAATTATCCTAGTAGCAGTAGGGATTTGGGACGATATTAAGCAAATTGGTCCAAAAACAAAATTAATGGGACAAATTTTGGCGGGTCTTATGTTGCCACTATTTGGCAATGCGGTGCATTTTATTAGCATTGGTGACCATCTATTGTATTTAGAATATTTTGCTATACCGTTGACGGTATTTTGGATTGTAGGATTTACGAATATTGTGAATCTCATTGATGGATTAGATGGATTGGCAGCAGGGATTTCTCTCATTGCGTGTATTACGATTTGTATCGTGACTTTGCAAATGGGGCAAATCGAATTGGCTTGCATTACTTTGGCATTAGCTGGGGCGGCTTGCGGATTCTTGCGCTACAACTTTAATCCTGCCAAAATATTTATGGGTGATACAGGCAGTATGCTATTGGGTTATACTATGGCAGCTATCTCTGTCATGGGTAGTGTAAAAACGGCAGCGACTGTGGCATTGGTGGTACCTGTGATTGTGTTAGGATTACCAATTTTAGATACTTTATTTGCCATTGTACGTCGACGTATTAATGGACGCCCTGTATTCCAACCAGATAAAGGACATTTGCATCATCGTCTACTGGCGATGGGGCTCACACAAAAACAAGCTGTGTTGCTGATGTATGCCATCACTGCACTTTTAGGTTGTGTGTCTATCGTGGCGGCAAAAGCAAATTTTGTCATAGGAGTCTTGCTAGTGCTTGTAATACTTTGTGCATGCGTGTGGACAGCAACAAAAATTGGGATTATATCCAAAGACAACGACGTTCGTAAATAGCTATGCAAAACGCCAGGAGTCCCTCAGAAGATTTTCTGAGGGGCATATGGCGTTTTTTGTTAACTTTAGAAATTAAGTCCGCGGCATATTCCTTCACAAACGGTATTTCATAATGTTTGTTCAGGAACATGCCGCGGTCTTTTTGCATTTTCTTAAGGCAAGTAATGAAATGCCATATGCCTTAGATAATCTATTTCGCGGCTAAAGGCGCTTTGCCTAGTACTTACTCACTCTGTGAGGGGAGGGTTGTGACCTTTTATTTCGATGTACTTCTTTACAGTTTCTACTAGTATGGAAGGCTTGTACATGATACAATAGAGATAATTGAAAAAGCTTAATAAAGTGATTTAGGAAAGTTTGTATATGACGGCTTTCATGGTAAAGGAAGTAAACGAAATATGTGGGAGGTACTATGTTAAAAGTCATGACCATATTTGGGACACGTCCTGAGGCAATAAAGATGGCACCAGTTGTTAAGGCTTTGGAAGCAGCGCCTGATATGGAGTCCATCGTTACGGTAACGGCACAGCATAGAGAAATGTTAGATCAGGTGTTGCATTTGTTTTCCATAACACCTAATTATGATTTAAATATTATGAGTCAAGGGCAGACCTTGTATGATGTAACTTGCCGTGCCTTAATGGGACTGCAAGAGGTATTGAAAGAAGCAAAACCTGATGTGGTGCTTGTTCATGGCGATACGACCACTACTTTTGTGGGGGCGCTAGCGGCATTTTATGAAGGGATTCCTGTTGGGCATGTGGAGGCAGGTCTTCGGACGGGTAATATTTACTCTCCCTTCCCTGAGGAGATGAATCGCAAGTTGACGGGGGCCATTGGGACGTACCATTTTGCACCCACCACTACATCGGAAGCGAATTTATTGAAAGAAAATATAAATCCAGATCACTTGTATGTAACAGGGAATACGGTTATCGATGCGCTGCAAACTACAGTAAAGGAAGACTACACATTTACTGAAGAGTTGCTGAACAAAATTGATTACGTGAACCAAAAGGTTATTTTGGTGACCACTCATCGTCGTGAGAATTTAGGCGATCCAATGCGCAATGTGTATGAGGCAATTCGTGATATTATTGGAGAACATGAAGAGGTTGAAGTTATATTCCCTATGCACCGAAATCCAAAGGTACGCAGTATTGTACAAGAGGTACTAGGTGATATGCCACGTGTACATTTGATTGAGCCATTAGAATATGAACCATTTGCAAACTTAATGGATCGGACCTATCTTATTATGACAGACTCTGGTGGTATTCAAGAGGAAGCGCCATCTTTGGGTAAACCTGTACTAGTTCTTCGTGATACGACAGAGCGACCTGAAGCAGTCCAAGCAGGTACAGTAAAATTAGTGGGCACTGATAAAGCAACTGTATACTCCACAGCTAAAGAGTTAATTACGAATGCAGAAATGTATACTGCTATGTCAAATGCAGTGAACCCTTATGGGGATGGATTAGCATCAGAACGAATTGTACAAGCCTTACGGCATGAATTTTTTGAGCATCAAGAAAAACCATCGTCCTTTGGAAAATAATAGTCGATGTATGCATTCTAGTTATAATTAAGTTGATAGCTACTTTCGTTGACTGTGTAATTCAGGAATGTACACGGTTTTGAATCAAATCGTATGGAAAGTTTTGATAGATATAAAATTTATATATTGTTAAAATTGTTTTCATTGGTGGTATAATCTACGATGTTAGAGGTATAGGAGGTATGTCTATGGGGAAAGAAAAATCAGATCTATGGATGGCTATCTCCAAAGCATCAACTACGGGATTTACCATACTTTGTTCTATCGGTATCTGTATGGGTCTTGGTTATGCCTTTGATCACTATGTGGGCACCAACCCATGGGGGTTGCTCATAGGTGGTATCTTCGGTGGGTTTCTAGGCCTTTACGGTGTCATACGTCAGTGTATGTAAGGAGACTGTATGAAAGAATATATAACCTATATCAAAAGTCATTGCCGATGGATACTGTCAGTGGCTATACTAGGTGTAGTCGTGTTATGGATACTGGACTGGACTCAGCACATCACGGGTTGGCTATGGGGCATGATGACATATGTTGTATATTTCTTGTATTTAGCCTTTCAAACCTACAAGATGAAAGACGCCACCTTAGACGATGTGAAACGTCGAGTTTGGATTGGTGTTATGAGTCGGTTTAGCTTAATCGTATTGTTAGTAGGCATAAGCACGCAGATCCCTTCTATTTCCATGAAAGGTGTACTAGGCGGAATCTGTGTGTTTGTTCCTATGCAATATGTTGAGTATAGTATGTATGTACGTCAACGTAATAGGGGATCATCTATGTGAAAGGGGGTGGGAATATGGAGTTACATGCAGGGCATCATCATGTTGTTCAATGGATGGGCATATCCTTTAATATGGATACGCTATACATGACGTGGTTAGTGATGGCAATCATTATTGTAGTCACACTATTAGCTACACGGTCACGGGCCATGGTACCACAGGGGATTCAAAATGTGATGGAAGGCGTGCTAGAAGGATTGACTGGTCAGTTTAAAACGAACCTAGGCAATCAGTGGAAGTTTTTAAGCTCCATCCTATTTACGTATTTTCTGTTTATTTTGGTGAGTAATGAATTGGGCTTGATTCCAAGTCCGCATATCTTGGCATCGCCAACAAATGACATTAACACCACCTTGGGATTAGCTATTTCAAGCTCAATTCTTGTATGGATTGTAGGCTTGAAAGTCAAAGGAATTGGCTATTTTAAGCATTTTGTGCAGCCATTTAAATTATTTATCATCATCAACTTAATGGAAGAAATAGCGAAACCTGTCACATTAGCCTTCCGTTTGTTTGGTAACATACTAGCGGGAGAAATTCTTTTAGAATTATTATATGCCTTGGTACCCTATGTACTTCCTATCGTATGGTTAGCCTTTAGTCTAGCAATCGGTATTATTCAAGCGTTTATTTTTGCCATGCTCGTTACCTCGTATTTGGGGATGACAATTGGAGATGGACATTAATAGTTTAGGAGGAAATCATAATGGAATTATTATTAGCAAAAGCGTATGTATTGGTTGGTTCTGCCATTGGCGCTGGTTTAGCAATTGGTTTAGCTGCGATTGGTGCAGGTATTGGTGACGGTCTTGTATCTGGTAAAGCTTTAGAAGGTATGACTCGTCAACCAGAACAATCTGGTAAATTATTTACAAATATGTTAATTTCTGTAGGCTTAATCGAAGCGGTGCCTATTATCGCAGCAGTTATCGCGATTGTATTAGTGTTCGCAAACCCATTGGTAGACTTACTTAAATAATAGACATTAGCTAAGAGGAGGTATGACCGTTGGTAGATTTAAACGGCACACTCGTACTTCAGATTTTGAACTTTATTGTGCTAGTGTTGATTTTAGCAAAGTATGCGTATAAACCGTTATTGCAAACCATGGAAGAACGGAAACGTCGCATTGAGAATGATCTTACCAGTGCAGAACAAGCTAGAGAAGAAGCGGCTGCGTTGAAAGCTGAATATACAGCGCAATTGCAAGAAGCTCGTAAAGAAGCACAAGGGATTATCGAGACCGCAAAACAACAAGCAGAAGCAGAATCACAAGCACAAATCAAAGAGTTACGAGCTCAACTAGTGAAAGAAAAAGAAATCGCCCGCCAAGAAATTGAACGGGAACGGGAAAAAGCAATGCAACAAATCCGTGCAGAAGTTGTGAATTTGTCTGTACAAGTGGCTGGTAAGTTAATTGGAAAAGACTTTTCCAGTGCTGATAATGTAGCTCTTGTAGAGGATACCATTGCAAAACTTGATAGTACAACTATAAGGTCGTGATACGATGAGTGTAGAAAGAATTGCAGAAACATATAGCTCCGCTATATTTGAATTAGGACAGGAATCAGGTTTGTTACCACAATTTGATACAGATCTTTCCTATGTGCAAGATTTATTTTCCACCCATGAGGAATTACGCCAAATTTTAATCAATCCTATGTTAGAAGTAGCGGGAAAAAAGAAAATTTTACAACAAATCTTTGGTAGTGAAGTGCATCCATTGATTATGAATTTTCTCAATGTTATGGTGGACCGCCGTCGCAGTCCCTATATCATGGAAACAGCTCGTGCTTACGTAAAACGCTCCCGTGAAAGTCGCGGTATTTTGGAAGCGAAAGTAACGGTTATAGAACCACTTTCAGAGGCAATGCGGGAAAAAGTATTGCGTAAGTTACAAGAGATTACTGGCAAAGAATGTGTCATCGAAGAACATGTGGATCCATCCATCTTAGGTGGCATGGTCATTCAAGTGGGAGACACTCGGATTGATGGAAGTATGGCTAGACGATTGGAAGAATTAAAAAAATCATTGCTTAATGCAAGTACCAATAAGATTGGGGTGAATGGTTAATTATGAAAATGACGCCTGAAGAAATTACTGCCATTATTAAACAGCAGATTCAGGACTATAATGTTGAATTAAACGTAGATGACGTAGGAACTGTTCTGGAAGTAGGGGACGGTATTGCGCATATCTACGGTCTTGAAAAAGCCATGGCTGGCGAATTGTTAGAGTTACCTCATGGCGTATATGGCATGGTACTCAATTTAGAACAAGATAATGTAGGCGCCGTTCTCCTAGGTAATGACTTCTTAATTAAAGAAGGCGATGAAGTGCGCCGTACAGGCCGCATCATGCAGGTTCCTGTAGGAGATGGCTTAATTGGTCGTGTTGTGAATGCCCTTGGTCAACCTATCGATGGTAAAGGTGAAATTGTGGCAGAAACATATCGTCCTGTAGAATACCCAGCACCTGGTATTGCAGATCGTAAATCTGTATTTGAGCCAATGCAAACTGGTTTGAAAGCCATTGATGCGATGGTACCAATCGGTCGTGGTCAACGGGAGTTGATCATCGGTGACCGTGGTACTGGTAAAACAGCGATTGCTATTGATACGATCTTGAACCAAAAAGGACAAGATGTGATTTGTATCTATGTAGCAATTGGTCAAAAAGAATCTACTGTAGCTCGTGTAGTACAAAAATTAGAAGAAGCAGGGGCTATGGACTATACGATCGTTGTGTCTGCTGGTGCTTCTGAAGGGGCTCCTATGCAGTACTTAGCACCATATTCTGGGGTAGCTATGGGCGAACATTTCATGTACCAAGGTAAACATGTACTTTGCGTATATGATGATTTAACAAAACAAGCTGCTGCCTATCGTGCGATGAGTTTGTTGTTACGTCGTCCTCCAGGACGTGAAGCGTACCCTGGTGACGTGTTCTACTTACACTCTCGTTTATTGGAACGTTCGGCAAAAGTATCTGATGAATTGGGTGGCGGATCTATTACAGCTTTACCAATTATCGAAACACAAGCAGGTGACGTATCTGCCTATATCCCAACGAACGTAATCTCCATCACTGATGGACAAATTTTCTTGGGTACAGATATGTTCTACTCTGGTGTTCGTCCAGCAGTTGACGTAGGCTTATCCGTATCTCGTGTAGGTGGTAGTGCGCAAATTAAAGCGATGAAACAAGTAGCTGGTAAATTGCGCTTGGAATTGGCACAATATCGTGAATTGGCTGCTTTCGCGCAGTTCGGTTCTGATTTGGATGCCTCCACAAAAGCACAATTAGATCGTGGTGAACGCTTAACTGAAATGTTGAAACAACCACAATACTCTCCGTTAAAAGTAGAAGAACAAGTGGTATGTTTATATGCAGGTATTAATGGCTATTTCAAACGATTAGCTGTTCATGATGTACCAGCATTCCAAGATGCCTTATTACACTATGTACATGGTAATTATGCCAATGTATTAGCATCAATTAGAGATACTAAGAAATTAGAAGAAGATACAGAAAAAACATTGCAACAAGCGATTTTAGAATGTATTGATGTCTTTGGTGCTACTCACGAATTATTACCAGAGGAGGCGTAATCTATGAGTAGTGCACAAGACTTACGCAAGCGTATAAAAAGTGTCACTAATACGCAGCAAATTACAAAAGCTATGAAGATGGTAGCATCTGCTCGTCTACGTCGTGCACAACAAAAAGCGAAAGGTACTGAACCTTATACAGAACGTCTCCGCCACATGCTGCATCAAAGCATGTCCTCTCTAGATGGGGGCGCAGATTTACCGCTACTCACAGTTCGTCCTGTGAATAAGGTAGCCTATGTGGTGGTAGGTGCGGATAAAGGTTTGGCTGGTGCTTATACTAGTAATATCATTAAATACGTGCAATCCTTGCTCAAGGATACGCCAACAGATGCCTATGGTTTATTCACAGTGGGTCGTAAGCCAACGGAATATTTCAGAGGCCATGGCTATTCTGTAGTCTCTGAGTTGCAAGGTTTTTCTGATAAACCAGGCTTTCATCATGCTCAAGACATTGTGGAACAAGTGAAAACCATGTTCTTGTCTGGTGAGGTAGATGAAGTGGTATTGGTATACACTAAGTTTGTGAACTCCTTATTGCAAGAAGTGACTCATGAGCGCTTATTACCTCTTTCATTAGAGTCCGATACAGCAGAGGTCGGTGAAAGTTTATTCTATCCGGACCAAGGGTCTGTATTGGAACAATTGTTGCCAGCCTATGTGGAAAGCACTGTATATAATGCATTGCTACATGGGGCGGCTAGTGAATTAGGTGCCCGTATGACGGCCATGACATCCGCTACTGATAATGCAGGCGAATTGATTGGTACCTTGCACTTAGAATACAATAAGTTGCGCCAAGCAGGTATTACTAACGAAATTTCTGAAATCGTAGGCGGTGCAAACGCATTGCAATAATAGATAAAGGAGTATCTCGTATATGAGTACAAATATAGGTAAAGTAGTTCAGGTTATTGGACCGGTGGTAGACGTAGTCTTCCCAAAAGGTGAATTGCCTGCTATTTACAACGCAATTACTATTACAAAAGGCGACGAACAAGCATCTAAGATTGTTGTAGAAGTGATGCAACATTTAGGTGATGACACAGTTCGTTGTGTTGCTATGAGTTCCACTGATGGATTGACTCGTGGTATGGAAGCAGTGGACACAGGAGCCGCTATTTCCGTTCCTGTTGGTGATGGTGTACTAGGTCGTATTTTCAACGTATTAGGCGAAACAGTAGACCACGATCCAGCAGAAGTGAAAGTGAATGAACATTGGCCAATTCACCGTGCCGCTCCAAAATTTGATGAATTAGCACCAGAAACTAATATTTTAGAAACTGGTATTAAAGTCGTAGACTTAATTGCGCCATATGTTAAAGGTGGTAAAATCGGTCTATTTGGCGGTGCCGGTGTAGGTAAAACAGTTCTAATCATGGAATTGATTCATAACATCGCTACAGAACACGGTGGTTACTCCGTATTCGCAGGCGTTGGTGAACGTACCCGTGAAGGGAATGACCTTTGGAATGAAATGAAAGAGTCTGGCGTATTGTCTAAAACAGCTCTTGTATATGGACAAATGAATGAGCCTCCTGGAGCTCGTATGCGTGTAGCTTTAACAGGTTTGACAATGGCCGAATATTTCCGTGATGTACAACAACAAGACGTGTTGTTATTCGTAGATAATATTTTCCGTTTCATCCAAGCTGGTTCCGAAGTGTCTGCCTTGCTAGGTCGTATGCCATCTGCCGTTGGTTACCAACCAACATTGGCTAATGACGTAGGGGCATTACAAGAACGTATCACATCGACTAAAGAAGGGTCCATTACGTCTGTACAAGCCGTGTATGTGCCTGCTGATGACTTGACTGACCCAGCGCCAGCAGCGACATTTGCTCACTTGGATGCTACTACAGTATTGTCTCGTTCCATTGCAGAACTTGGTATTTACCCAGCTGTGGATCCATTGGATTCCACAAGCCGTATCTTGGATCCATTAGTATTAGGGGAAGAACATTACTCCGTAGCTCGTGGCGTACAAGAAGTACTTCAAAAATACAAAGATTTACAAGATATCATTGCCATCTTAGGTATGGAAGAATTGTCTGAAGCGGATAAATTGACCGTAGCTCGTGCTCGTAAAATTCAACGTTTCTTGAGTCAACCATTCTTCGTAGCCGAAGTATTTACAGGCAGTCCTGGTAAATATGTGCCATTGAAGGAAACATTGCGTGGTTTCCGTGAAATCCTAGAAGGTAAACATGATGACTTACCGGAAAGTGCTTTCTACATGGTGGGAACTATCGATGAAGCTGTTGCCAAAGGAAGGGACATGTTAGGGAAAGGAGAATAATCTATGAGTACCATGCATGTAACAATTATTACTCCTGATGAAACAGTGTTTTCTGGAGACGCAACGATGGTGGTAGGAAAAGCTCTCGATGGAGAGTTTGGTATTCAACCGCATCATATGCCTTTAGTGAGCGCTTTGGCGCCAGGGGCGATTCGCATTGACCATGAGGACAAGCGTGAAGAGTTTATCCTTCCAGGGGGATTCCTAGAAGTGGAAAATAATTCTGTGTATATCACGACGGCCTCTTGTGAACGTGTCTAACTACATATCGAAGAGATAGAAAAAGGGTTGTACCGAACTACTGTAGTAGTGTTGGTACAACCCTTTTATGGTTACTTCTGTAATGTTGTTAAGAAAATTTGTATTCTTCGTAATGCCTCTTGGATGGTTTCCTTAGAGGACGCATAGGAACATCGGATGCGGTTAGCACCGCAGGTGCCGAAGGCAGATCCTGGTACAACGGCTACATGCTGTTGCTCTAGCAATTGTTCACAGAAATCTTCGTCGGATAGACCAGTTTGAGAGATGTCAGGGAACACATAGAAGGCGCCTTCTGGAACGGCAATCGGTAGGCCCATATCTTGGAACCCTTTCACGATCATGTCACGGCGTTCTAAGTAATCTTGGCGCATAGCGATAACGGAGTCATCACATTCGTTTAGGGCCACGATGGCAGCGTGTTGTACTGGTGTAGCTGGTGCGACGATGCTGTACTGATGTAGTTTAATGCAAGCTGTAATGAATGGTGCCGGAGCGCAGAGGAATCCAATGCGAAGACCAGTCATAGCATAGGACTTTGAGAAACCGTTTAAGATGATGGTGCGCTCTTTCATGCCCGGTAAGGACGCCATAGATACATGGTCTTTGTGGTAGGTGAGTTCCGAGTAAATTTCGTCAGAGATGACGATCAGGTCATGGGCTTTCGCGAACTCCGCAATAGGCAATAGATCTTCGTAGTCCATGATGGCTCCTGTAGGATTGCTTGGGTAGCACATCAAAATAGCCTTTGTTTTTTCTGTCACAAGCTTTTCCAATTCTTCTACACGAAGTTTGAATCCATCTTCTAAATGTGTCGGCACAGGTATGGCCTTACCACCACACATGTGGACCTCTGCTTGGTGAGCAACGTAGGATGGATTTGGGATAAGTACTTCATCCCCTTCGTTTAGTAACGCCCGCAAAGATAAGTCGATGGCTTCACTAGCACCGATGGTGAGCATCATTTCATCTGTACCGTAGTGTACGTGGTAACGGCGGTCATACCAATTGCTGATAGCCTCGCGTAGTGGCAAGATACCTGCATTGGGAGAGTAGTTTGTTTCCCCTCGTTCCACACTGGCTACCAGTGCATCTAGCACAGGTTGGGGCGGAATGTAATCGGGTTCCCCAACGCAAAGAGAAATCACACCCTCCATAGCCATGGCTTTTTCCCAAAATTTACGAATCCCAGAAGGGGGCAATGTTTGTGTCATAGTTGAAAGATAATTGTTCCAGTTCATAGATTGTCCTTTCTGATACATGATGCATGTATCTCTATGTCAAATGTCAGGATGTTGTGCCGACTGATATGGATAGTTGCTCTTAAGAGTGTATACAGGCGGTCACAACACCTAGTAGAATGATAGAATAAATAATAGTAACAGTGTACCACATTCTTAGAAAAGAACCTAGTGGATTAGAGGTTCTTTTTTATTGCATATAGTGTATAATTGTAGGTATGACATAGCATTTCATAAGAACTTATGTCATACTATAAAGATAGAGAAATCAGATAACAGATTCTCAAATACTGTTGCCGTAGTAGTATGGTAACAGACCTTCAGATTGATTATAAAAAGATAAAATAGAGTATATTGTAATGATGGGAAAGGAGTTACCGATGGAAACATTTTCCGTTACCTATGCATTGCATGTTCCAACCTATGAAGAAGCGAAGCAAGTGGCTTGGTCCATACAGGTGGAGCAAACCATTGAATTTCCTTATGAATTATTAGGGGAAAGCGACCCACGTCGTCAAATGGTGGGACAATTGCTTTCCTTGGAAGAAAAAGAAGATTGTTTTTTGGCAAAAATCGCCTACCCTGTAGAGACATCAGGCTTTGAAGTGACACAGTTTTTAAATGTAGTCTTTGGCAACTCTTCCCTACAACCACACATTTGGGTGGTGGATATAGAGTTGTGCCCAAGTTTAGCAGATGCATTTCAAGGTCCTAAATTCGGCTTAGCTGGCATTCGAGAATTATGCCAGACCCCAACTCGCCCCATGATTCAAGCCGTAATTAAACCTATGGGGACACTCAATGAAGAGTTGGCTCGCATGTGTCATGCCTATACTATGGGCGGTGCCGATGTGATTAAGGATGACCATGGATTGACAAATCAATCGTTTTCTCCCTTCAAAGATCGTGTGTCACGATGTGCCCATGCAGTACAGGAGGCGAATGCTAAAAGTGGTCACCACACCCTCTATGCAGCCAATGTATCAGGGGATGGCACAGACGTGCTAGAGCGGGCCCATTATGCGAAAGAAGCAGGTGCTACAGCTCTGATGGTAGCCCCTTCCTTAATCGGATTTGGCTGGCTACATCGATTGGCTACCGATGATTCTTTGAACTTGCCGCTCATCGTGCATCCTGCTATGATGGGTGGATTCACATTACCCGGTACATCAGGGATTGCCGCCACGATTTGGATGGGCTT
This sequence comes from Veillonella sp. oral taxon 780 str. F0422, assembly GCF_000221605.1. Classification (NCBI taxonomy): domain Bacteria; kingdom Bacillati; phylum Bacillota; class Negativicutes; order Veillonellales; family Veillonellaceae; genus Veillonella; species Veillonella sp. oral taxon 780. Next base: position 36,511 of record NZ_AFUJ01000023.1, read on the forward strand.
ATTGCCGCGTATTTTCGGCGGGGATATGAATATTTTTGTGTCTTATGGTGGCCGATTTACGTTTAAACCAGACTTATGTCGCCAAATTTGTGATAGTAATCGTGGACCATTGGCGTCGATTAAATCGTCTTGTCCATCTCCAGGTGGTGGTGTGACTGAGGCCCGTTTGCCAGAGTTGGTAAATATTTACGGCAAAGATACCATGTTCCTTGTAGGAGGCGATATGTTCCGACGAGGACCAGATTTAACAGAGAATATGAAAGCTTTCATAGATGTATTAGAAAGATGCTAGGAACAATGACGATAGAAAATAAAGAGTTAGAAGTTCATGTCGTAGCTAGCGGTAGTAAAGGGAATTGCACCATTATTCGCAGTTCTCACAGTGCAGTGATTGTTGATGCAGGTATTAGTTGCCGAAGAATTACTAATGCTTTGCAGGATTTAGAGATACCCAAACATATGGTAGAAGGGATTGTTATTACTCATGAACATTCTGACCATATTGCAGGGGTACCACAAATGATTAAACAAATGGGTTTACCTATTATCACAAGACCTAATACAGCACGGCGCCTTATGGATAAATTTGGCGTATCTGCGGAGTGCTTTCAAACGTTAGGAACGAATGAAGTAACCATAGGAGATATGGTGTTGCAACCATTTTCTACGAGTCATGATGCGGTAGATCCCATTGGTATCACTTGTTATAAAGGGCAGACAAAAGCAGCTTTATTAACGGATACAGGCATGGTATCAAAGGAGATGCTAGAGCATCTACATGATACAGATTTGTTGGTATTGGAAGCCAACTATGATGAGCATATGTTGTTATATGGACCATACTCACCAGATTTAAAACGTCGAGTGAAGAGTCATGCAGGTCATCTATGTAATATGACGGCTATGAAAGTATTATCAGCCTTGAGACGACCTAAGAATATGGAAGTTATTTTTGCCCATCGTTCAGAGCAGAATAATTCTCTCCACTTAGTAGAACAGTTATCAGAGCGTTTGTTAAAGTGGTGTAAAACACAAGGACAAATGGGATTTACTGCATATCATGGGGATCCCAAAGAGTATACTTCGATTGGTATATCTAGTCATACATAAAACGCCTTAGTTTGAAATATAGTGAACGTCTTAGGAGATATGATAGTATGAAATTTTCTATCTATTGTATAGGAAAGTTAAAAGAACCTTATTTGCGGGAAGGGGTGGCGGAATTTGTTAAACGGTTGCAACCCTATGGGGGTGTGACGATTACAGAACTGCCGGAAAGTAAATTAGGAGATAAACCTAGCCCATCAGATAAGCAAAAAGCACTCTATGATGAAGGGCAACGGTTATTGAAATATTGCAATCCCCAAGCCTTTGTTGTGTTGCTAGATGTGTACGGCAAACAAATGAGCTCAGAGGAGTTGGCAAAGCGGATTAGTGAACTAGAAGTACAAGGGCATAGTGAGATGATCTTTTTCATTGGAGGAGCCTTTGGCGTATCGGAAGAATTACGACAGCGGGCACAGTGGAAATTGTCCATTAGTCCCATGACTTTCACCCATCAAATGGTGCGGCTTGTACTGGTAGAACAATTATATAGAGCTTGTAAGATTAATCGAAATGAACCATATCATTGGTAGGAAAGGAGATATGCATGGCAAGTGCAATTGAAAAAGGAATTACTTATGTGTCAGCGGATATACAGGAATTACCCTTGGAGGATCCTGAATTTATTGGGCATTATAAAACAGAATTAACCGAAGGGAAGGAAGATATTCTTGCCATTGAAGGTGAAATCCAAAATTTGGTACAAGGATATGAGGCGTTCTTTGTCGAATTAAAAGAAATAGGGCAATCTGAGACATTAGACGAACATCATGGTATGGTTAGCGATAATATACGTGAGTATAAAAATGTAACAGCTACGATTTGTACCGTTTTAGATACCTATATAGATATGGCTAATATGATTCATCAAATGGAAACTTCTGGTGGTAATCCTGCCTATTTATTGCATCGTAAACAAGAATTATTAGAGCAGAATGTAGAATTGAATAAAATTTTTGACCGTGTAGATTATTATATTTCTACAGTGGTGGATATGCTTGCAAAGGAAACAGATGTGGTAAAAGCCATGCTAGAGAGCAAGCACACTGTATCTGAAGAGGAGACAGTGCACATTTTATTCCTACATCAGACAGCATTGAGTACTTGTGTAGATATCAATAAATTGTTAGTGGAACGATTGCAATTAATGGTACCTCGTCTCGAAGGGTTACGAGAAGATGTGATGAAAGTACAGGTTCATTCTGTAACAAATGATGTAGAAGAACGTAGAAAGCGGTTGCAAGAATTACGTCAACAAGCGAAAATAGAAGATGTAACAGATTACGTGGATTTAGAAGGGCAATATCGTCATGCTTATGATGAGGAAGGAAACCACATCGGAACTCAAGAAGGGGGCGATGGTGGTAACCGTAAAAGTTTGACTGCCATTTTGGTTGTAACAGCGATAGTGATTGCTATCTTTGCTGCATATGTATATATGAAATAGGAGGATGTAACCATGACATTACAAGAGATTATGAACAAATATCCAATTACTGTTGGTAAAGATGAACAAATTACAAATGTAGCTAAATTGATGGTAAAACACAATTTAACAGCCATTGCTGTTGTAGATGAAGAGAATAAATTAATCGGTATTGTGTCGGAAGGGGATTTGTTGTATAAAAAAGTTCGTCCTCATGCGCCACATTATATCAATATCTTAGGTGCTAATATTTATTATGGTGGCATCGGTGAATACGATGGACAATTTAAAAAATTAATGGCTACTCATGTTGAAGAAATCATGACTACAGAAGTGATTACTGCCTATGCAGATGCAGAAGTAGAAGTGACTGTAGGAGCTATGGTAGAAAAGCATTTAAAAAACTTACCAGTTGTTGATGATGCATATCATCTAGTTGGTATGGTAAGCCGTCATGATATTATGAAACTTATTGCTGAAGAACAAGGTAAATAGGGAAATAATTGCACTATTGACAACTTTATGATAATATTAAGAATGCAATATTAAAACTTATAATTTGGGTGTACTATACCCTAAGGAGGAAATAGTTTCATGAAAGCAACTGTAACTGCTGTTGATCAGCACAAGGTATCTATTACAATCGAAATTCCAGCGGAAGATGTGAAAAAAGGCTTTGCACAAGCTGTAAAACGCATCGCTGGTCAAGTTAATATTCCAGGCTTCCGTAAAGGTAAAGCACCTCGTAAAATTTTGGAAATGAACTATGGTAAAGAAGCTATCGCTGAAGAAGCGTTTGAATTATTAGCAGGTCGTGCTTATACAGAAGCACTTCGTGAAAATGAAATTATTCCTGTTAGTGAACCAGAAATCGATCGTGAACAATTCGAAGAAGGTAAAGATTTGATTTTCAAGGCTACAGTAGTTAAACAACCAGAAGTTACATTAGGTGACTATAAAGGCTTAGAAGTAGAAAAACAAGATGCTACTGTTACTGACGAGCAAGTAGAAGAACAATTAAACAATATCCGTAGCCAACAAGCTAAAATGGTAGCAGCTCCAGCAGATGCAACTGTACAAAAGGATGATTTTGCAACAATCGATTTTAAAGGTTTCATCGATGGTGAAGCATTTGATGGTGGTGAAGGTAAATCCTACCCATTACAAATCGGATCTGGTAGCTTCATCCCTGGCTTTGAAGACCAATTAATCGGCCACAAAGCTGGTGAAGATGTGACTGTCACTGTTTCTTTCCCAGAAGATTATTTCGTAGCAGAATTAGCTGGTAAAGAAGCAAAATTTGAATGTCATATCCATGATATTAAACGTAAAGAGTTGCCTGAAATCACTGATGAATTCGTACGTTCCGTATCTGTAGGTCAAGGTAAAACTGAACCAGCATACAATACAGCAGAAGAATTCAAAGCAGATCTTCGCAAACGTATGGAAGATGATGCTGCACGTCGTGCTATTGACGCATACAATGCAGGTTTAGTGGAACTAGCTGTTAAAAATGCAACAGTAGATATTCCTGAAATCATGATTGAAGACCGTGCTGAGCAAATGGTTCAAGAATTAGCAATGAATCTTGAAGGCCGTGGTTTGAAATTGGAAGACTACTTAAAATTCTCTAACAAAACTATCGAAGCATTACGTGAAGAAAATAAAGCCGCAGCAGCTGAAAACGTTCGCGCTGACTTAGTATTAGATGAAATTGCAAAAGCAGAAAACGTTCAAGTTACTCCAGAAGATATGAACTATGAAATCTTTGCTATGTCCCAACAATTTGGTGCTGACCCTAAAGAAGTATACGATATCATTGTAAAAGAAGGTCGTGTATCTATGTTAGCAAGTTCTGTAGCACGTAAAAAAGCAGCTCGTTTCATCATTGAGAATGCTAAAGGTGCTGAAAAAGCTGAATAATTGCTAATGCAGGTACATGTATAAGAGGTGTTAGATGTCTATGTATGTGCCAATCGTAGTAGAGCAAACTGGTCGTGGTGAGCGATCCTACGATATTTATTCTCGTCTATTGAAAGATCGAATTATTCTATTAAGTGGCCCCATTGATGATACGGTAGCAAATAGTATCGTAGCGCAATTGCTGTTCTTAGAATCTGAAGATCCAGATAAAGATATTCACTTATACATCAATAGCCCAGGTGGTGTGGTAACAGCAGGTATGGCGATTTACGATACTATGCAGTACATTAAACCTGATGTGTCTACTATCTGTGTAGGCTCAGCGGCTAGTATGGGTTCATTGTTGCTCACAGCGGGAGCACCTGGTAAACGCTATGCATTGCCTCACTCTCGTATTATGATTCACCAACCATTGGGCGGTGTCCAAGGGCAAGCTTCTGAAATTGAAATTCATGCTCGTGAGATATTGCGTTTGCGAGAAGAATTGAATGGCGTGTTAGCATATCATACAGGTCAGCCTATTGAGGTGATTGCACAAGATACAGATCGTGATAATTTCATGTCTGCAGAAGATGCAAAACGATATGGCTTAATTGATGAAGTGTTAACTCGTACATCTTCAACAGAAAAATAAGGAGACAGGGGTTTGAATAAAGACGATAAAGAAAGACGTTGTAATTTTTGTGGTAGAGCAGAAACAGAAGTCGAACGATTAATAGCGGGCCCTAATGTATTCATTTGTAATGAATGCATTGATGTATGCCAACATATTATTGAGGAAGACAAAATTGAAGAACTACCGGAGACGTTTGATTTAAACGATATCCCGACTCCAAAAGAGATTAAAGCTCATCTTGATCAATACGTAATTGGTCAAGATGACGCTAAAGTTTCCTTGGCTGTAGCCGTATATAATCATTACAAACGTTTGCAACATGATAATGTCATCGATGATGTGGAACTACAAAAGTCCAATGTACTATTTATTGGACCTACTGGTAGTGGTAAAACATTATTGGCTCAAACATTAGCAAAAATGTTACAAGTACCATTTGCCATGGCAGATGCTACTAGTTTGACAGAGGCAGGCTATGTAGGGGAAGATGTAGAAAATATTCTACTCAAATTGATCCAAGCTGCCGACCATGATATAGAGCTAGCTGAACGCGGTATCATCTACATTGATGAAATCGATAAAATTGCTCGCAAATCAGAAAATCCGTCTATTACTCGTGATGTATCTGGTGAAGGGGTACAACAAGCATTACTGAAAATCCTAGAAGGAACAGTAGCCTCTGTGCCACCACAAGGGGGACGGAAACATCCAAATCAAGAGATGTTACACTTAGATACAACAAATATCTTGTTTATTTGCGGTGGTGCTTTCGATGGCATGGAAAAAGTGATCACGAAACGAACTGCGAAAAAAACATTAGGTTTTGGTGCAGACATTCAAAAGAAAGAGGAACAAGATGTAGCCTCTATTTTAAAAGAAGTCGTACCAGAAGATTTACAAAAATTCGGATTAATCCCTGAATTTATCGGACGATTGCCAGTGATGGTTACGCTCAGCCCACTTGATGAAGAGGCATTAATTAAAATTTTGACAGAGCCTAAAAATGCATTGACTAAGCAATACGAAAAAATGCTGTCTTTAGATGATGTAAAATTAGTCTTTGAATCAGATGCACTCCGTGAGATTGCGAAAGAAGCCTTAGAACGCAATACGGGAGCACGCGGATTACGGGCCATTATCGAAAAAGTTATGAAACGTGTGATGTATGAAGTACCATCTATGAAAGATGTAAAAGAATGCATCGTAACAGATAAAGCGGTTCGTGGCGAAGAAGAGCCAATACTCAATAAATGAGTCCACGCTGAAGAAATCAGATAGTAAAGGCAAAGAAACTCATTTCATAGGCGGAATGGGTTTCTTTTTATCATATAGTACTGGGGGTTCAATGGAAACTAAACCTATGACATTACCGATGGTTCCCTTACGTGGAATGGTCGTATTTCCCAAAGTAGTAACACAATTAGATATTGGTCGTACTACATCTGTACAAGCTGTAAAGGCAGCTATGGATAAAGATCAATATTTAGTGGTATCTACTCAAAAAGATGAAAGTATCGAAAGTCCTACATTAGAAGAGTTAGGTCGTGTAGGGACAATTGTTAAAATAAATCAAATGCTTCGTTTGCCAGGTGGTGTAGTTCGTATTTTAGTAGAAGGTGTGACACGTGTTAACATTGATACTATTCTAAGTACTGAACCTTTTTACGAAGCCGTTGTAACACCATTAGAGGTTATTCATGAAGACCCAATGGAAGAAGAAGCATATCGTCGCATTTTGCAATCTAAATTTGCTCAATGGGTAGAGGTTATTAAACCAACAACAGATGAAGGATTGGACCAAGTATTAGGCAGTGCTGATGCTAGTGAATGGGCAGATCAGGTAGCCTTTCTTGTACCTATCCAAACAAAGGTGCGTCAAAGCATTTTAGAAGAGTTATCTGTTAGCCGTAGATTGAATATGGTAGTTGGTGTATTAAATACAGAACTGCAAATCAATGATATGGAAAACTCTATCAATAACCAAGTTCGTCAATCTATGGAAAAAGCACAAAAAGAATATTTCTTGCGTGAAAAGATTCGTATTATCCATGATGAATTAGGTGACAAAATGGATCCTGATCAAGAGGCAGAAGAGTTACGAGAAGAGCTAGCGAAACTAGAGTTGCCAGAGGATATCCATAATCGTATCGACAAAGAGATTACGCGATATAGTCGTATGCCACAAATGATGCCAGAATCCAATATTTTGCGTAATTATATTGATTGGTTATTGCAGCTCCCTTGGAATACACTGTCTGATGATCGCTTAGAATTGAAAGAAGCCAGCGAGGTGCTTGATGGTGACCATTATGGTTTAGAAAAAATCAAGAAACGGATTCTAGAATTTTTGGCAGTGCGCAAGTTATCTGGTAAACAAGGCGGTTCTATTTTATGTTTAGTAGGGCCTCCAGGGGTGGGTAAAACATCCTTGGCTAGTTCCATTGCAAAAGCAATGAATCGTAAGTTTATCCGTGCTTCCTTAGGTGGTGTTCGAGATGAAGCTGAAATTCGTGGCCATCGTCGTACCTATGTAGGCGCCTTGCCTGGTCGTATGATTCAAGGACTAAAGAATGCTGGTACTCGAAACCCTGTATTCTTGCTTGATGAAATTGATAAGTTAGCGTCTGATTATAAAGGGGATCCATCCTCTGCCTTATTAGAGGTGTTGGACCCTGAACAAAACAGTACATTCAGTGACCATTACATTGAAATTCCATTTGACTTCTCTGATGTATTTTGGATTACTACTGCTAATGTAGCAGGGAATATTCCTAGACCATTATTGGATCGTATGGAAATCATCGAGCTCAGCAGCTATACAGAGGAAGAAAAACTAGAAATTGCTAAACGCTACTTAGTGCCAAAACAAATTGAAAAACATGGTTTGCAAGAGCAAGGAGTGAAACTATCCGATGCTGTATTAAAACGTGTTATCGCTGAATATACTCGTGAAGCTGGTGTACGTACCCTAGAAAAAACGATTGCTAAGATTTGTCGAAAACTAGCATTTGCTGTGGTTACAGAAGGTGAAAAAGCACCAAAAGTAACGGTAAAGAATTTGGAAGATTATTTAGGTACCCCTAAATTTGTAGAAGAGTCTCGTGAAAAACAAGCTCAAGTAGGTCTTGTATATGGTCTTGCTTGGACCTCTGTAGGTGGCGTGGTATTGCCATGTGAAGCGACAACCATGCAAGGCACAGGGAAATTAAACTTAACCGGTAGTTTAGGCAAGGTCATGCAAGAATCTGGTCAAGCGGCTATGTCTTATATTCGTCATCGCCAAAGTGAGTTGAAATTACCAGAAAAATTCCATAAGGAACTGGATATTCATGTGCACTTACCAGAAGGGGCTACGCCTAAAGATGGCCCATCTGCAGGGATTACGATGACCTTGGCTATTGTATCTGCGTTAACCGGTAGAAAAGTACGATCTGATATTGCCATGACAGGTGAAATTACTTTGCGTGGTAGAGTGTTGCCAATCGGTGGTTTGAAAGAAAAATTATTAGCTGCACTTCGCTATGGAGTGAAAGAAGTACTTATTCCTGAAGGCAATAAAAAGGATATCCAAGACTTACCAGATATCGTAAAAGAAGGATTGCTTATTACTCCTGTAAAAACGATGGAACAAGTATTAGAAAAGGCATTACTATGAAGAAAAAACCAGCAGTAAAACGCCATCCAAAACCAGTGTATACTAGAAAAGAGATAACAGGTCCACGCATCATCGCAGCAAAATATATAGCGTCTGCGGTAAAGGCGGATCAATACCCAGAAGGTGATACCATTGAAATCGCCTTTTTGGGACGATCCAATGTGGGAAAATCTTCTTTGATTAACTCTTTATGTAATTATAGAGGATTAGCACTGGTCAGTGGTACGCCGGGTAAAACAAAAACGATCAACTTCTTTAGTATAGAATCAAAAGAAGATTTACCAGATGATATGGAACGTCGTTTTGATTGGTTCTTAGTGGATTTACCAGGGTATGGATATGCTAAAACAGGAGGCTCCAATACCAATATTTGGTCTTCTTTTATTGCTAATTACATTTTACAAAGCGAACGGATGATGCTATTGTGTTTACTCATTGATGGGCGTCATCCAGAGTTGCCCATTGATCAGGAGGCCTTTGATTGGTTGCAATCACACGGAGTACCTTTGCAAATTGTGGTAACAAAAGCGGATAAGTTAAAAATGAATGAGCGACAAAAACAGTTAAAAACTATTGAAGAGCGATACCCAACAGGGTATCCACCAATTTTGTACAGCTCTTTAAAGCATACAGGTCGTGATCGTTTATTAGCACGTATTAATGCAGTCTTATTGGGGGAAGAGGAATGAGTATTCTTACAGATGCACAAATGAAACTGCGCGTATCTAAAGATTTAGAGCGTGTAGAAACATATTTGCAACAATCTCTACAAACTGGTGCAGAAGATTTTAATGCACTCATTCGTCCTCTTTCCGCAGGGGGCGGCAAGCGATTACGGGCGCAATTGTGTTTGTTGATTGCTTTGAGTGGAGATTCTAATCAAGAAGATAGAGTGCGTATGGCGGCGGCTATTGAGATGCTGCACTTGGCTACACTCATTCATGATGATGTGTTAGACCAAGCAGAAGTACGCCGAGGAGTCACGTCCATTCATTGCACAAAAGGCAATAAAGTGGCGATTCTTAGTGGAGACTATTTATTTGCTAAAGCATTTGGTATTGTAGCTGAAATCGGGTCCATTCCATGTTTGACCATTTTTTCTGAAATTATTTCTGCCTTGGTAGAAGGCGAATTTATGCAAATGGAAGATGTGTACCGATTAGATCAAGGTACAGAACGATACCTATTAAAAACACAAAAGAAAACAGCAGATTTCATTGAAGGTTGCTTAGCATTAGGTGGTATTCTTGGTGGATGGTCAGAGGAGCATATTCAATTATTGCGCACCTATGGTCATGGCTTGGGCATGGCATTCCAAATTACTGATGATGTGATGGATTATCGTGAGCAAACAGTCACTACAGGTAAGCCAGTCGGCAAAGATGTGAAAGAAGGTATTTTGACATATCCTTTATTATCTGTCGTAACTCCTGACAATACAACGCATGTAACGAATATGATTGAAGACATTCGCAATGGAAAAGATACAAAGGAATTGATGGAGTATGTGACGGCTAAAGGTGGTATCGATCAAGCCTTAGCTCTTGAGGCAACATATCGTAAACAAGCGGAGACAGCCCTACAACAACTACCATCTTTCAAAGGAAAAAATATTTTGGAAACTGTTCTTGATAAATTGTCGAACCGTAAGGTGTAGTATGAAAGAATTTCAAGTAAAAAACTTTGAAATGAGTGCCAAACGTCCATCCTTGAATAGTGTCATAGAACAAAGAAAGCGTCTTGCTCAACAACAGGTAGAGCAAGACGCCTTGTTGCAACAGGATACCTATACAGAAACAGAAGCGAAACTTATGCAAGAGGCGTCCTCCATGTCTGTGGTGGACCACTTAAGTGAACTTCGCACACGTTTAGTAATCGCTATAGTGGCAATTATTATAGGTACCTTGGGGGCGTACTATTATGTGGAAGATATTCTGCAAATTTTAGTGGCACCAGCAGGAAAATTATATTATACAAAACCAACAGAAGCCTTTTTTACATATATGAAGATTTCCTTAGTAGCAGGTTGTATTGTATCTAGTCCTGTGTGGTTTTATCAGATTTGGGCTTTCATTGTACCGGCCTTGTCGAAAGGCGAGAAGAGGGTCACTTTTATGGTGGTGCCTACAGCGGTGGTCTTATTTGTGGTAGGTGTACTATTTTCATATTACTTAGTATTGCCTATGGCTATTCAGTTTTTTATTGGCTTTGGTACAGATGAATTACAACCATTATTTTCTATAGGGCAATATATCGATTTTGTGATTGCCTTTATTTTACCCTTCGGAATTACGTTTGAACTGCCGCTTATTTTGATTGCTTTGGGTATACTGGGTATTCTTTCATCTGATCGATTACGAGAATATAGGAAAATGTTTATTCTCTTGGCTTTTATTATCGGTGCAGCTATTTCTCCGACCCCAGATATGTTATCACAAACTATGATTGCGGGACCTATGATTTTACTCTATGAAATTAGTTATGGTGTATTACGATATATTGTAAAAGTATGAGCATTTGGTTCATATTATGTTCATAATTATAGTGTATACTGATTCAGAAACTAATTAGTGTATATAAAGGATGTAATATGAGACGAAAGATAATCATAGGTATCCTGAGTATTTGTGCTATTATATCTGCTGCAGTAGGCACATGGTATTGGTATAATGCCAAGCAAAATAGTATATCTATGGAGTCCACATCGATGGATGCGGACACTGTTAAGCTAAAAAAGGTGGCTTTACCAGAAACAAAAGTTGTGCCCACAACAGATAAGGTAGAAGCTAATGATGGATCTGACCCTATTATGGTAGATGCCAAAGGGGCAGTTAATCTGTATAAAAAACAATATCCAACGGCGCAAATTAAAGGGATAACCTTTGCAGAACAAGATGGACGCAAAAGCTACGAAGTAGCAGGTGTTTCTTCGGAGGCTGGTCATAGTGTGATGATTGATGCAACCACTGGCCAAGTTCTAAGTGCAGAAGTAGATACAGCACCAGAAAATTTAAAAGAATCTACAGCTATCGACTTAGGAAATGTAATTAATCCTGATGAGGCAAAGCAAGTGGCTATTACTATTTTAGGTAGTAGTGCTCGTCTAATACGATGGGAACTTGAAACAAAAGAATATGTGGCTAGATACCATATGGTATTAGATGTGAACGGTGACATTATGCATGTTGTTATTGATGCTAATTCCAGTCAGGTAATCGAAGTGACTAAAGAAGGATAAAAGCTATTCAATCCAAAAAGGTTGAATAGCTTTTTTGTGTTATTTCTGTTGTAATAATGGATCTACTATACCATTATCAGTGAAAGCCTGTTCTCGATCACGGCATGTGCCACATGTATGGCATGGGGTAGAGCCGCCTTCATAACAAGACCAGGTAAGGTGGTGGAATCTACCCCGCCACTGGATAATACTAATGCTTTCATAGGAAACCTTTCATGGAAATAAAAAAATTATAAGTGAGTACTGACATAGAACAGATGATGTACTATAATAGTAAGGATAAGATTGTTATAAAAGGAGATAGTATGCGTTTACGTAGAAAACCATGGATTGATGAAGCAATCCTAGAATATAATACATATACTGTACTAGAGAATCACGAAGTTTTCAAGGGAAAATGGCGTGAAAGTTTTGCAGATCCATCTAAACCTTTATATATGGAATTAGGGACGGGAAAAGGCAAGTTCATTGCTGGTATGTGTGAAGCCCATCCAGAAGCAAACTTTGTGGGCTTTGAAGTGCAAATTGGAGTGCTATACTATGCCGCTCAAAAGTTATTTGAACAACAAGCTGAGAATGGTAAAGTGAGCTTATTTGATATTGCGGGGATTGAAGAAGTAGTAGCACCAGGAGAGGTAGACCGGTTCTATATTAACTTCTGTGATCCATGGCCAAAAGCTAAGCATGCGAAACGTCGATTGACCTATCACACCTTCCTAGATCGATATGCACGATTATTGAAGGAAAATGGAGAAATCCACTTTAAAACAGATAATGAAGGCTTGTTTATGTTCTCTTTGGAGGAGTTTACAAACTCTGGTTGGACATTAAAAAATGTAAGTTATGATTTACATAGTACGGATATGCCTAATGTGCGCACAGAATATGAGGAAAAATTTAGTGCCAAAGGGCAGCCAATTTTCCGCTTAGAGGCTATTAAGCCAGCTAAAGGAAGTGATACGACAGATGCAGGAAAATAGTCATACTTCATCTAAGCCATCATCTAGTGTATGGCAAAATATTCGATCTTTTTATCGTAGTATTATTAAGCATGATGGACAAGGTATATTAGTGCCTCTTTTTGGGATTATTTTAATAGGATTTTTTAATGGTTACAGTGCTACCTATACTACGACCCTACAAGGGGGAGATAATTGGAAACCATTTTGGTTCTTATTAGGTAAACAACTAGTCTTTCTAGGGGCTGGTATTCTTGTAGCCTGGAGATTCTATTTGTTTGATTACCGTAAATGGGCAGACTCAAAGGTACAACTAAAGATGTTTTTGTTTTTACTCTTTTTGTTGCTCATTGTATTTTTACCCTTCTTAGGGCATGGCGCTAATGGTGCGCGACGTTGGATTGGATTGCCTTATGGAATGACATTACAGCCATCTGAATTTGCTAAACTAGCAGCTATTATTTGGGCGGCCTATAGTATTGATAGACATGTGAAAAAGCATGGGAGAATGTACTTGTATGAATATTATGATTGGGGTGGGAATACACGGTTACATGGACTTTGGAGTTGGTGGAATCGTGTCATAGGAAAACTAAATGCCCTGTGGAAGGCCCTGCGAGGTACACCGGGGATATTTCACCCTAACTTATTAGTGCCAGCTGTATTTACAGTTCCTTTTGTGTATGCTTTTATTACTATGTTTCAACCAGATATGGGAACAGCTGTATTAATTTTCAGTTTTCCCGTAATCATGACCTTTTGCGTAGGCTATTATAAAGGGCATAGGAAATATCTAGGTATAGCATTTGGTGTTGTACTAGCTATTGCGTATCCCTTAATTGCTTTTGTGTCCTATCGACTGGATCGGGTTCGTGCCTATTATGATCCATGGTCAGATACTACAGCTAATGGATATCAAGTGACACAGAGCATACTGAGTGTGTCGATTGGTGGATTTTGGGGCGAAGGCTTTACAAAGGGAATTTCCAAATATAATTATTTACCAGAGGCTCATACAGACTTTGCTTTTTCTATTTTCTCACAAGAATTTGGCTTATTAGGTGTGTGCTTGGTTATCTTTTTATTTCTTTGGTTTACAAAATATGGACTTTCCATTGCTCGTCAATCTAGAGATTTATTAGGTCAAGTGTTAGCGGTAGGTCTTACATTTTTTATTACTATTCAAGCATTTTTTAATATTGCTATGGTGGTGGGAATGCTACCAGTAACGGGGGTACCCTTACCCTTTATTAGTTATGGGGGATCCTCTTTGGTGACAAATTTTGCTGTCATAGGAATATTATTAAATATTGCGCGCCGTAATGAATATGCACGCAAACAAATAGGAACGACACGTCATTTGCCGTCCATTGGCGAAGAAACGCGCCATCGTTTTCAACCTAAGTCTTAATGTTTTAAGTGTGATTCACACAGAAAGAGATGCACCATGAAAGATTTTATTGATGTTCACGAACGCCCGTCTTTCACTAAGTTATTGCCACTTAGTTTTCAGCATTTATTTGCTATGTTTGGGGCTACTGTATTAGTACCATTCTTATTGAAAGTTGACCCAGCGACGTCCCTGTTCATGAACGGTATTGGAACTATTTTATACGTATTAATTTGTCAAGGAAAGATTCCTTCCTATTTAGGTTCTAGCTTTGCTTTCATTGGACCAGTAGGTGCTGTGGTAGCCTCTGGTATGACCTATGGAGCAGCACAAGGTGGTTTTATTGCCTTTGGTGTGTCCTTTATGCTATTGGCTTTGTTAGTTAAATTCATTGGTATTAAATGGATTGATGTATTATTCCCTCCTGCCGCAATGGGCGCTATTGTTGCGGTTATCGGTTTAGAAGTTGCCCCTGTAGCTATGGGTATGGCAGGTATCATTGGAGATCAATGGCAAAGCTTTGGCATGACTCATGAGCAAGCGTTATTTTTATCTTTATTTTCCTTATCTGTGACAATCTTGGGTACCGTATTATTCCGTGGATTCTTTGCAGTGATTCCAGTATTAATTGGTGTGGTATCTGGCTACGTAGCTGCTGCCATCATGGGAGTAGTAGACTTCGCAAGCGTAGCCAATGCTCCTTGGTTTGCATTCCCTCAATTCTATGAGCCAGAATTTAATATCAATGCTATCCTAATGATTATGCCAGCTTTATTCGTAGTATTTGCGGAACATGTGGGTCATATTGTAGTAACAAGTAATATCATTGGTCGTGATTTAATGAAAGATCCAGGATTGAGCCGTTCTTTATTTGCAGATGGTTTATCCAATGTGTTATCCGGTTTATTTGGTGCTACACCGAATACAACATACGGAGAAAATATCGGTGTTATGGCGATTACACGTGTATTCAGTACCTTCGTTATCGCTGGTGCAGCAGTACTTGCTATCTTGTTCTCTTTCATTGGCAAAGTAGCAGCTTTAATTCATGCCATTCCAGTTCCAGTTATGGGTGGTGTAAGTATTTTACTATTCGGTATCATCGCTGCTTCTGGTTTACGTATGTTGGTAGAACGTAAAGTGGATTATACAAAATCTTCTAACCTAATCCTAACATCTGTAGTACTAGTTATCGGCTTGAGTGGTGCTAAATTAGCTATTGGTCCAGTGGTATTGCAAGGTATGGGATTGGCAACAGTAACAGCCATCTTATTGAGCGTTATCTTTGCTATCTTCCGTAAAACAGGACTTGGGAATGCGGAACTCAAAGACTAATCTTGCTCTGCTATGTAGCCTGTGGCGTTATTAATTGAATATGATAAAAAGGAAGAGCACGGTATACTCCTCACAAACGGTATTTCATAATGTTTGTTCGGAGCACACCGTGCTCTTCTTGAGTTTGTATCACTTAGATAGAAAGGTGCGCCACAAGGCTACTACGTATAACTGCGATTCTACGGAGAAATAAAAAAGCTGTTATCATGTTGATAACAGCTTATTGTGGCGGAGAGGGTGGGATTCGAACCCACGGCCCCTTGCGGAGTCACTGGTTTTCAAGACCAGCTCCTTAAACCACTCGGACACCTCTCCATATATAAAAACTAGATATAGTCTATCATTGAACTAGTCTTTTTGTCAATTAGAATGTGATGTATATTTGCAATACTTATTTTAGAGGAGTGTTTATTCAAATACTCTGAAGAATAGGTGTTATGAGATACGCATGAATTATTGTAGTATGCTGTCATACTAGCTTTACACCATAGAATCAGTCAAAGTATAATTAAAGAATAAAGATGTGAATTTAAGGTGCATATGTTATAATCTTATGCAGATTAAATCTGTATAAATAGGTTTGTGGTATTTCATAGGAGGTATTACATGAAGAAAGGGTTTACTCTTACACAAACAGGTATACTACTGACTTTGTGGTTAACTTTTTTGTTAAGTTTTGTGATGCGCTTATCATGGTCATCGTTGATGCCAATCGTAAATGAGGCCTTACATTTTACAGCGCAGCAAGGAACGTCGTATTTGACGGCTTTTTATTTTGGGTATGCATTGACTGTATTACCAGGAGGGCTGTTAGCGGATCGATTTGGCTATCGTAAATCTATCTTAGGTAGTTTAGTGGCTATGGCTATTGTAACGGGGCTTATGAGTACTGTACAAAGTTATGAATATGGCTTAGTGTTGCGCTTCTTATTAGGTATTGTATCAGGCCCTGTACAATCTGCTTGTTTGAAAGCCATTGGAGAGCATTTCAGTGCAGAACAACGTGGTACCGCTGTAGGTATTTTCATGAGTTGTACATCCTTTGGGATTACCGTGGTTAACGGATATGCACCATTTGTGGCTGTCCATTACGGATGGCAAATGGCATTTTTAATTACCGCTTTATTGCCATTACTAGTATTCTTTTTAGCTTTGTTTACGGTGAAAGAAGTACAAGCTTTCAGAAAGAACCATACAGTAGAAGCACAAGGAACAGAGCAACGGTGCATGTCATTAGCACAAAGCTTACGTTTTGTAGGAACAAACCGCAATATTTTATTGTTAGCAGTGATGGGATTTTTTGCAACAGGTACCACTTGGGGTGTTACTACTTGGGCTAACTTGTATTTAGTGAAACAATTGCATGTGACACCTATCTTTGCAGGCGCTATTATGAGTATTTACGGTATTGCAGCAGTGATTGCCAAACCGACTATCGGATTCATTTCAGATAGAATTTCTTTACCACGAAACTATTTAGCAGCCATCGTTATGTTTTTGTTCTCTCCAGCTTTGCTAATTTTTGCGAACACAAGTAATCCAGATATGTTATACATTACAGCACCCCTATTAGGTATGGGAGCATTTATGTATAGCCCATTAACCAATGCTATCATTATCCAAGCAGCACCACCAGAACTAAGAGGAACTACAGCGGGATTCGTAAATCTATTTAACCAAATTGGCGCACTCACAGCACCTATCATTTTATCCACAGTATTAACAGCTACAGGCAATTACCAAACAGCCTTAATGGCGTTATCTATTTCCCCAATCATTGGAGCTATTTTATTGTCATTAATTCGACTAAAATAAGAATATACGCTTTTATGAGTTATTCCTTATAACTTTGAGGAACATAATGTAAAAGTGGCATGTCCAAAGAACACCATAAAGATATTATCGTGACGCAAGTTTCATTTGCGAAGATTCAGATTTTGTGAGACAATAAGAGTAAAGAAAAGGAATTTTCAAGTCTATGTCGAATTATAGTGATATAGGCAAGTTACATAGTAGCACAGTGACAATATGGAGGAGGTCTTACTATGGTGGAATATAAAAAAATAATTGTTCCTGCAGATGGATCGGAAAATGGTAAAAGAGCGTTAGAACATGCATTGGCAATTGTTAAACGTAATGATGCGGAATTGATTTTAGTGCACGTAGCAAACATTGTATCCGCAATTTCTAATTTTGACCAAACTCCAATTAGTGGTGGTTATGTATCTGAACAAATTGCTGAAGATATGGAAGAAACAGGTAAAAAAATCTTGAGCGAAGTAGCAGAAGAGGTACCAGCTGATATGAAAGTCAAATGCGTTTTTGAAGTAGGGTCTCCTGGACCTGCTGTATTAGCAGTAGCTAAAAAATATGATGCAGACTTAATTGTTATGGGGAGCCGTGGATTGGGACCTTTAAAAGGTTTATTTATGGGTAGTGTAAGTAGTTATGTAACTAGTCATTCCACATGTCCAGTATTGATTGTTAAATAATAGGATATAAGGCTTTGTTCTCTGAGCAAAGCCTTTTTTTATGGAGAGGCATATGAATGTAAAACATATACATTGGTTGCACAAAGAGCTTGACCAATGGAAAGAAGAGGGAATTATTTCAGAAGAACAGAGCCATCAGCTACAAGCAAAGTACGGTTTTATCCCTAAAGAGGGCCCATCTTGGACACGATTAATTACAGTGTTAGGTGGAGCTATACTTATTTTGCTGGGAATTATTTTGCTTTTTGCGGGATACTGGTATGGGTTTTCACCTAATGGACGATTTGATTGGTCCTTGGCAATCTTGTTATTAGCTATTGCTGTGGTCGGTGGTGGTGTATGGAAAGCAAAGCCAGCTAGTATGGTAGCAGAAAGCATTACTGTTATTTATATGGGACTGTTGACAGCCACTACTTTGTTGGTAGCAGATACTTTCTATACAGGTGAGCATATGGGGCTATATGTGCTTATCATTCTTTGCTGTGCCTTGCCGATTATTTATGTCTTGGATTCGGCTCTAGGTATGATTTTATATCTTATTGGTGTATTGGGGTGGAGTTTTTCTAGCCATCCTTTAAATACTTGGGTAGGGCCTGTAGCAGTGGGAGGACTTTTATTAGTAGCAGTACCATACTATATCCGTAGATTTGGTAAGTATCAGGGGTCGAAAGATTCCTTGTTAGTATCTGTATCTTGGGCCTTTATTGGTGCCATTTTTGGGGAAGTATTCTTCATCTTATCCACCTATGAGCCACAAATGAATTTATTTTTTATTAGTGTATTGGGCGCCGTTACCTACGGCTTAGGCACATTAGAAAAGAAAATTGCCCTCTTAGCACTTCCTTGTAAAGGTATAGGTGCCATTGCTCTGTTGTACACCATTGTGGAAGGTACTTACATTAGTACATGGATTCGCATTGGTGAAAGCACCATGGCATGGTGGCTATGGTTTTGCATGGTATTGAGCTTAGGCATAGCAGTTCTTGTATTGCGTCGTTTAGTATTAGCTAAGCGTATTGAAAGCACTATCGGATTGATTCCTTTTGTAATCTTTGGATGCTATGTGGTCACTGTCTCTGGGGCGACACCTATTTTGACGTCCATCCTATTTAATGCATATATTTTAGTAGCAGCTTTAGGGACTTTTATTCGTGGCACCTTGGTGAAAAAGGTGAGCTTATTGAATAGTAGTATTTTGACGCTAATTGCTATGTTTGGAGCTCGATTCTTTGATCCTAGCTTTACTTTTGTGGAGCGAGGTGTATCGTTCTTAGTGCTAGGGGTCATTGTATTAGGTATCAATGCCTTATATTTATGGCGTAAACGACTACAAAGGGTTAAGGTAAATCAGCGTGTTCGACAAGCTCGTCGTCAGTCAACAGATCCAACAATGGAGGAATTTCCATTGGGAGAGCAAGCTGTATCAAAGGACGTGAAAGTAGTAGACTCTGAGGGTGTAGTGAAGGAGGAAGAACGATGAGATATCAAAAATGGATTGTCTTTGCTCTGGCTGCCATCGTTGCCTTGCTGAGCCAGTTCTACATTCAACAACGTTATACAACTTTGCTACAAGGTGGTACAGAATATCAATGGCCTGTGAAAGTAAGTCGTCACATTGGTTGGGTACCTTCGGACTATTTAGAAGTGGAATTTTTAGGATCGTATGCCAATTGGGAAGGTAAAGAGACCCCAGAAGTAGGTCATGAGGTATATGTCATTGTCACACCTAAACAGTCTGGTGTATTACAAGTGGTATCAGCCACAGATGAAACACCGAAAGATCAAGAATATATTCGGGCTAATGTAAAGCGATTTGACCATGGAGTGGTGGAGTTTTCCATTCCTTTCAATCGTGTCAAAGTAGACCTTAGTAAAGTGGATAAAAAATTCTATACGAATTATCGTGGGACATTGATTGGTACTATGAAATTACGTGATGGATATGGGGTAGTTACTGGTGTCTATGCCAAAGGTGTACCCTTAGAATTAGCCACGCCAGAGAGTGTAGTGGATCAAGAAAAAGATTCTCGTGTTCTTTTGGAAAAAATTGGTGATACAGAACAGGAAAAAATGATATAATAGTAATACCAAACTCTAATTAGAGAGAATGGATTACTATATGATAGCGAGGTTAAGATGGAAACAAATCAACAAGAGTTGGAAACACAATTGTTAGCTGAACTATTCAAGGTCCTAGGGGATCCAACGCGGTTGCGTATTGTTAGACATCTGCTTCAGAAAGAAATGTGTGTAACTGAAATTGCAGATTCTATGGATATGGGCCAGTCAGCTATATCTCATCAGTTACGTGTGTTGCGTCAAGCAAGACTTGTAACATTTAGAAAAGAAGGAAAAACAGCTTGGTATCGATTGAATGATGACCATGTTATCGTGTTAATTCGTCAAGGATTAGAGCACGTAGGGCATCAATAAGTACAGAGCATGTAGGAGGGTTGCGAAAGCAGCCCTTTTTGCATGTAAAAAACTATCTAGCAATGTATTGTTACATTGTTAGATAGTTTCTTAGAGTTTTATGCTTTTATGGCAGAGTAGGGTATCGCATAGTTTTTATATCGTGTTATTGATCTAGACTATTGACTGCTATACAGTTACATAGCAGACATGAATGTACCTGTATACGTTAATTTGTTTACTATATCAAGTGAATTGACGCACCAAAGTGTTAGCTATAAGGGGAATACATAGTATGCCAATAATATAGCTAGGGGCATAGTAAAAGAGGAAAGAACTGTAGTGGCTAGTACAATTTGTGTAGCTAGTTCTGGATTGTTGTTCATTTCCACAGCCATAAGAGCGGTATTTACGGCTGATGGGACTGCGTAAGCGATGATAATACTTTGCGCTGCGATAGCACTTAATGGTGTGTAGTACATAGTTACAGGAAGTACTACGATGAGGGCCAACAGAGGACCTGCAATTAACCGTAGAAAAGAAGTAATCATCACATCTTTCTTGATGAAGTTCCAAGGTGTACGGTTCAACTGTACTCCTAGGGTGAGCATAGCTGCGCCTACAAAGCAACGACCGAAAATATCTAAGGGCCCCCATATAATGGTCTGCGTGAAGTCGATAGGGATATAATAATGGGCGATAATCGAGATAGGCACACAGTACATAATAGGAATATGTAAGATGGTACGCAAAGATTCTGCGGTGGTTAATTTCCCTTTGCCAGCTTGATAAAATCCTAGAGAATTACAGAACACCGTTTGGATAATAAAAGTAGCGATAATAGCGATAACCCCATCATGTAAATAGGGGGTAGATCCATCGATGATGTATGGATCATTGGCAAAGACGAAAGTCCCTAAGGCTACTCCTAGGTTACCAATGTTGGAAAACATCACTGCGTTGCGGACGATTTCTGTTTTTCCTAAATTATAACCTTGCCACTTAGCGACGATGCCTGCTAAGGCTGAGTTAGCAAATAAAATAATGAGGGCACAGCCAAAAATTTCAAAGCTTTCATGGGTTAAATCGGTGACATAAAAGGATTTCAAAATATAAGCGGGCAAAAATAAGTAAAAGTTCAGTTTGCTTAGTGTTCGTAAATCGAGGTGAAACCATCGATCTAATAAGACCCCCATGAGGGTAAGTAATAAAATGGGGACGATACTGGTGAGAATGATGTGAAAAAATAAATCCATAATAGATAACCTCCTTAGGTTGTATAGTTGTCATCTTTATTGTACCACATGTAACTAAATTCATTTTGCTTACTGTTGCTTTTCTAGTATAATGAGAATATGTAGTAAGCTTCTAAGTGTATATATTTTAATTAGGGAGGATATCATTATGAAGCGTAATTGGTTTATGGGTTTACTTATGATAGGAGTGTTGGCATTAGCTGGCTGCGGTGGACAAGGTACTACATCGTCTACAACACCATCTACAAATGAAACCATCACTGTATCTGCAGCAGCTAGTATGCAAGGGGCATTGGAAGAGCTGAAAGCAGACTATGTGAAAAAACATAATTTAAAACCGGAACAAATCAATGTTGTGTATGCAGGATCTGGCACATTACGTCAACAGATTGAAGAAGGCGCGCCATCTAGTATCTTTATTTCTGCGAACAAAAAGAATATGGATCAATTAAATGAAAAAGGTTTAATGGATAATATTCGCCCATTCGTAGCAAACACATTGGTAATGATCGTACCAAAAGGTAAAGAGGCTGTTACATTGGACAATATTACGAATGCAAAACGAGTAGCTATCGGCACTGTAGAAACAGTACCAGCAGGCAAATATGCGAAAGAATCCTTAACAAAAGCGAATTTGTGGGATGCAGTAGAACCTAACATTGTATTTGCGAAAGACGTAAAAGCAGTTGGTGCGTATATTGCGGAAGGGGCAGCTGATGTAGGATTTGTGTACAAAACTGATGCATTGGCATTGAAGGATAAAGTAGACATTTCTGCTACAGTAGATGCTAAATTACATGCACCGATCGAGTACCCTATCGGCGTAGTGAAAAAGAATCAAAATAAATTAACAGAAGATTTCTATGCGTTCTTAACAAGTAAAGAGGCTAGCGAAGTATTGGCTAAATGGGGCTTTGCTGAACCAGTGAAACAATGATAGCTTTACAGTTATCCGTAGAAGTGGCGTTCATAGCACTTATAATTAACGCTATTTTCGGGCTAAGTTTGAACTATGTGATGAAACACTATGCCTTTCCAGGGAAATCTTTAATTGATTCTTTTTTTACACTGCCTTTGGTATTACCACCGGTGGTATTGGGTTTTGTGTTACTTATCATATTCTCCCCAGGTAATGCTTTTGGTGCCTGGTTAGAGGCACACGGAATTCGTGTAGTTTTCTCTAAGATAGGAGCTATTATAGCATCTGCAGTGGTGAGCTTTCCGTTATTTTATCAATCAGTGCGAACAGCCTTAGCTGCCATTGATAGCGATATGGAAGATGTAGCTCGCACCTTGGGAGCCTCCGAGTTTCGCGTGTTCTGGTCGATTTCCTTGCCATTGGCGTGGAAAGGAATCCTCAGCGGTTCCATTCTGTGTTTTGCGCGTGGACTTGGTGAATTCGGGGCTACTATTTTGATCGCTGGAAATATTCCAGGTGTGACGAGAACTATGCCATTAGCCATTTATTCTCTCGTAGAATTTGGCGATTATAACGGTGCATTTGAATTAGTGATTTATATTTGTATTTTAACATTGGGGCTTGTGTGGGCCATTCAAGGTCTAACCAAAGGTTCCCTCTTCTCAAATCGGTAAGGAGGTACTATGATTTCCTTTGATATCGTCATAGAACGAGGGACTTTTGTTGTGAAAGCCCAAGGCACATTACAAGAAGGCATTACTACATTGATGGGCCCTTCTGGAAGTGGAAAATCTACATTTTTGAAAGCTTTGTGTGGATTGTTGACGCCAAAAGAAGGTAGGATTACAGCCAATAATGAGGTATGGTTCGAAAAGGGAACAGGCGTACCTACCCAAGAACGACACATTGGCTATATGCCGCAAGGCAATATTGTATTTCCTCATATGACTGTAGAGGAGAATATTCGGTATAGTAAACAAGGTTCTCCAGAGCTATTCGATCATATTGTGGAGCGTTTGCGATTGACACCACATCTTAAGAAGAAAGCCAAAGGCTTATCTGGTGGAGAGCAACAACGGGTGGCCTTAGGACGAGCACTGTACTCAAAACCAGTATTACTTATCCTAGACGAACCGCTTACGGCGTTAGATGTGAACTTACGTGCTCAGTTGCAACAAGATTTAGTTGCTATTATTTCTGAATGGGCTATCCCCTGCTTGTGGGTTACTCATAGTGAAGAAGAGGCTGCTGCGGTAGGGAATCATCGACTATTATGTCGTGATGGAGTCATTGCAGAAGAGACGTAAATAGCATGATAGCATAATAGAGGAATGTTGATACACTTAGATCAGCGTTCCTCTATTATATTTTTACCACCTTTTGGGCACATTTATTTATCTATATACTATGACAACATTATATATGCCTAATAACAAATTTGTTTATTTCTTTACAGTAACGGCTCATATGAAGTATAATACTACTGATTATGACTATTTTTAAAGACTTAGGCATAGTCAACAGAACTGTCGAAACACATGCAAAGGAGGGACCAAATTCGTAAAGGCGAATAGCGCAAGCGCTGGGAAGAGACAGCTTTCACAGTGGACGAGGTAGAGGAGTATCGAAATTCAGCGGATGCCTCTCGGCTAGCTTCAGTCGTAGAAGTAGAGCAAAACACCAAGGTAACTGGGTGCACAAAGGCTACTTTCAGAAGCAACATGAATGAATTAATCAAGGAGGAATATACCATGTGTGGTATCGTAGGATATATTGGATTTGAAAATGCAGCAGATTTTATGCTGGAAGGTTTGGAGAAATTAGAATACCGCGGATATGATTCTGCAGGGATTGCCGTAGTAGGCGAAAATAATGTAATTAAAGTACAAAAGAAAATGGGCCGTTTGGCGAATTTGGAAGCTGTGGTAAAAGCAGATCCTAATCAAGGTCATATTGGTATCGGTCATACTCGTTGGGCTACTCATGGTCGTCCAAGCGATATGAATGCGCACCCGCATACAAGTACAGATGGAAAATTTGCCGTAGTGCACAATGGTATCATTGAAAACTACATGCCATTGAAAGAAGAGTTATTGGCCAAAGGTGTTGAATTTACATCTGAAACAGATACAGAAGTAGTAGCTCACTTATTGAGCGATATGTATGATGGCAACTTTGAAAGTACCGTTCGCCGTATGCTAGATCGCATCGAAGGGTCTTATTCTTTAGTAATGGTTTGCGCTGATGAACCAAATAAAATCATTGCTACAAA
This sequence comes from Veillonella sp. oral taxon 780 str. F0422, assembly GCF_000221605.1. Lineage (NCBI taxonomy): Bacteria > Bacillati > Bacillota > Negativicutes > Veillonellales > Veillonellaceae > Veillonella > Veillonella sp. oral taxon 780. Next base: position 61,508 of record NZ_AFUJ01000023.1, read on the forward strand.
AAAAGATAATCCATTGGTAGTGGGCTTAGGAAACGGTGAAAACTTCATTGCTTCCGATATCCCAGCTATTATTCAACGCACTCGTGAAACATATATCATCAACGACAACGAAGTTGTTATTGTGACACCAGATAGCGTTACAATCACTGACCGAGCTGGTCAACCAGTACAAAAAGACATTTATCATGTCACATGGAATGCAGAAGCGGCTGAAAAAGGTGGCTATGAGCACTTCATGTTAAAAGAAATTTACGAACAACCAAAAGCGATTCGTGATACGTTGAGCGGTCGTATTAATAAAGATGCTACAGAAGTAGTGTATGATGAATTAAACTGGACACCAGACACAGTGAAAGGCATCAAGCGCATCTTGATTACAGCGTGTGGTACGGCGTACCATGCAGGGTTAGTAGCGAAATACTACATTGAGCAATTAGCTCGTATTCCAGTAGAAGTAGATATCGCTTCTGAATACCGTTACCGTACACCATTAACGGATGAAGATACCTTATGCATCGTCATCAGCCAATCTGGTGAAACTAGCGATACATTGTCTGCCTTGAAAGAAGCAAAACGCTTAGGTGCTAAATCTTTAGGTATTACTAACGTAGTGGGTTCCGCCGTATCTCGTGAAGCGGATCAAGTAATCTACACTTGGGCAGGTCCTGAAATCGCCGTAGCATCCACAAAAGCGTACACCACACAATTAGTAGCTTTATTGTTATTAGCAGTGTACTTAGGTCAATTAAATGGTCGCATCGATGAAGCAGTAAAACACGAAATTTTGACAAACTTACAAGAGTTACCTACATTGACTCATGAAATCTTTGAAAACGTAGATGAAATCAAAGCCTTTGCGAACCATTATGGTTACAAAGAAGATGCCTTCTTCTTAGGCCGTTTAATTGACTATGCCGTAGCTATGGAAGGGTCTTTGAAATTGAAAGAAATTTCTTACATCCATGCAGAAGCCTATGCAGGTGGTGAGTTGAAACACGGTACTTTGGCATTGATTGAAGAAGGCATTCCTGTTATCGCCTTGGCAACACAAGAATCGGTACGTGAAAAAATGATGAGCAACATCAAAGAAGTAAAAGCTCGTGATGCTATCGTAATCGGTGTGGGTATGAAAGGTGACGAAGAATTGGCGAAATATGTGGACCATACTATCTTCGTGCCGAAAACTGACGCTTTCACAGTGCCTATCTTAGCCGTTGTACCATTGCAATTGTTGTCCTATTATGCAGCTATCACTCGCGGTGCTGATGTAGATAAACCAAGAAACTTGGCAAAATCTGTAACCGTAGAATAGGAGATACTATGTCTGTTATATTTTCCGGAATACAACCTAGCGGTGAGTTGACCATTGGTAATTACCTTGGAGCTCTTCGCAACTTCTTGACATTCCAAGATGACCATGATTGTTTTTACTGTATCGTGAACCAACATGCCATCACAGTACCACAAGATCCAAAAGATTTAATCCACAATACGCGAAGCCTTGCTGCCTTATATTTAGCAGTAGGCTTGGACCCTAATAAAGTGACTTTGTTTGTGCAATCTGAAGTACCTGCTCATGCGCAGTTGGGTTGGATTTTAACAACCTTAAGTTCCATCGGTGAATTAGAGCGTATGACGCAATACAAAGATAAATCGGCGAAACAAGGAGAAACTATCCCAGCTGGTTTGTTAACATATCCACCATTGATGGCAGCGGACATTCTGTTATACCAAACAAATTACGTGCCTGTAGGGGATGACCAACGTCAACATATCGAGTTAACTCGTGACTTGGCGCAACGTTTCAATTTCAAATATGGCGAAGTATTTGCTATGCCAGAAATTAAAACTACCGTAGGTGGTGCTCGTGTGATGTCCTTACAAGATCCAACGAAAAAATGAGTAAGTCCGATGATAATAATTGGGCGACTATTCGCTTGTTGGATACACCAGATGTAGTGGTGAAGAAGATTAAAAAGGCAGCTACTGACTCTGAAGGGGTCGTGCGCTACGATAAAGAAAAACAGCCAGGTATCTCCAACTTGATGGGCATTTACAATGCTTTAACAGGAGATTCCTTTGAGGCTATTGAAGCTATGTATGCTGGTAAAAACTATGGAACTTTCAAAGGTGATATTGCAGATCTATTAGTAGGAGCGATGACACCGATCCATGAACGGTATGCAGAATTAATCGACAGTCCAGAGCTAGATACGATTTTGACAGAAGGTGCTGAAAAAGCAGCCGCTGTGGCGAATGTAACATTGGCTCGTGTAGAAGAAGCTATGGGCCTACGACGTAAGTAATAGTAAGATGTAATGAGATGCTTTTGGGGCATTTCATTACATCTTTTTAATCATCTATACTAAGACGTTGTGAGGAAGTATAGTGGGATATGTATGAAGCAGACAAGTAGATGCTGTCTATAAAGGTGTTGAGTGGAAATACATAGAGGTTGGAGTGCTATTTGGGAGAGGAACTATGAAACGTGAAGAATTAGAGAACATGTTTCCCTGTGGAACGATTCAAGAAGAATTACATAATTCCTCTGTTATGATATGGGGGTTTCAACTAGTGTATGCAGCTATCGCTGCTTGGGGACTGTATCGTGGAGTGCTTCTATATCGAGAACTGGGTCATAGCTTCAATATGTGGATGCTTCTTCTTATGGTTGTATCTGCCTACGCATTATTGCGCATGTACCAGCAAGACGATGTGGAGGTCTATATTGCTACAGAAGGGCTCATTCTAAAACGAACACCTATATTGGTAAAAGAACGAATTGAACGCTTTTTTGCACCAGACTTATATTTGACCTTTGTTCATTATCAAGGCATCATGGGATTTGGAGAAGACTGGAAAACCTTGTATGTGCAAACAGAAACGGGCGGTATATATATCGTGCCTATTAGCTTACAGTTTTTGAGTCATCGAGATAAAATGAAAGTCTTAGAGGCACTGAATCGATATAAAAATACTTGAATAGGACTAGAAAACATGTTACCCTCTTATCAAGGAGTAATATCTGTTCGTTATCCGGCAGGGGCTATTTTCGCACGAGGGAGAAAATCTATATGTTTGGTGTATTGCTAATTCATGCGGCTTATGCAGTCTTGATGGTTGCCTTTAGTTTTAGAATCATGGTAGTTCCTCATGCTATTGCAGTAGCATTTATGGGTATCTATATGATTGTTGAAAAAGGACTTATCGTTGCGCCTATTCTATCGTTTGTATACTCATTTTTTGCTATCCTATTGGCTACTTCTGATGAAGCCACTTGGGATGACGGTACAGGTAATGAACTCATTTGGTTTTGGGTAATCTTTTGTTCTGGACTATCCTATGTTATCTTTGAGTTCCTCTACTAACCTATCATATATAGATATAATTTAAAGATCAGCTTAAGGTGTAATCTATAGATTCTAACTTTTTGTTCTGACATAGTTTCTTTATAATGATATTTCAAAACCGCTGCAACGGTTCTTGGATTACGTAGATGGTCATACTGCATCGGATGAGTTACTAAGAGATCTTGAAAGTGCCGTAGATGAAGCAAAACATTGTGAGGCTTGGAGGGAGGAATATTCAATGCTATCAATGGATCATTATACATATTGGAAAGAAGGCGTGGCTGAAGGTCGGGCAGAAGGTAAAGCTGAGGTTGTCATTCAGATGTTGCGTAAGCATTTGTCCTTAGAAATGATTGCAGAAGTCACTAACTTTACTGTAGAAGAAGTAAAGGCTATTGCGAAAGAGCATGCATTGATATAAAACATATAGGTAAAGAGCAAATCAGCGATATGGTGAGTACTTAACTTACTATATCGCTTTTTGTTTTGATAGTTAGTTATTGGAGGGGCGTTGTCAGTATAAATTACTTTCATAATACATGATAAAATTTTTGTAATTTATCTCTTTACAACTTTAATTAACTAAAGTATAATGTAATCATGAAATAGAGATTGCATATCTGTAGAGAGGAGAAAGTACTATGAATTGGTTACAAAAATGTTCTAAAACAGTATTAGCAGCGGCTAGTGCATTGGTAATTGTTGGGTTAGTGGCAGGTTGTGGGGCGTCTACGAAGCAGGCAAACACAGAGGTGCCGAAAAAAATTATTATCGGTTTAGATGATAACTTCCCTCCTATGGGATTTAAAGATGAAAAAGGTGAACTCGTAGGTTTTGATATTGATTTGGCAAAAGAAGTGGCAAAGCGTATTGGTTCTGAAGTGGAATTTAAGTCCATCGACTGGGATAGTAAAGAAGCAGAACTAAAATCTAAACGCATTGATGTGTTGTGGAATGGTTTGACCATTACGAAGGAACGGGAACGCAATATCTTGTTTTCTAAACCATATCTTCGTGGGGACCAAATTATTGCTGTGAAATCTGATGCTGGTATTGCTGACAAGGCCCAACTCGATGGCAAACGCGTAGGCGTGCAATCAGGCTCTACTGGTTTAGAAGCGGTAAAAAATGATCCACAATCGAAAAATTTTAAAGAAATCAAAGAATATGGCGATTATGTGAATGCTTTCATGGACCTTGAATTAGGCCGTATCGATGCCATCGTGGTGGATGAAATGGTGGGTCGTTATTTAATCGGCAAAAAAGGTAATAATGTGTTCACCGTAGCCACAGGCTCCTTCGCCAGTGAAAAAGTAGGTGTAGGTATGCGCAAGGAAGATGAAGCGTTGAAAGCTAAAATTGACGCTGCATTACAAGAAGTGATGAATGATGGTACGGCTGACAAATTGGCGCAAAAATGGTTTGGCAGTACATCCATCTTGACGAAAGAGGAGTATAAATAAACATGGACGTATTGGAGTATATGTTACAGATAATTCCGGCCATTGCCGGCGGATTCCAAGTGACCTTGTCCTTGTTCTTCATCGTCATCATCTTGTCAGTGCCAGGAGGATTACTCTTGGCACTGCTCCGATTGAGTACAAACCGAGTGGTGACAACGATCGTGGATGCTTACGTATACGTGATGCGTGGCACCCCGTTAATGTTACAAATTTTGCTCATCTATTACGGTTTGCCATTTATGATTGATGGCTTTGAACTCACAGATATGACGGCGGCGGTACTGTCCTTCGTGTTGAATTACATTGCCTACTTATGTGAAATTTTCCGTAGTGGCATTCAATCCATTCCAAAAGGGCAGTATGAAGGAGCGAAGGTATTAGGCTTTACCTATGTGCAGACGATGTACAAAATCATTTTGCCACAGGTCATCAAACGTGTATTGCCACCATTGGCAAATGAAACGATTACACTGCTGAAAGATACATCCTTGGTGTATGTCTTAGCTATGAATGATATCTTGCGCATTACACGCAGCATTGTACAACGTGATTTTGACATTACAGCTTTCATCGTAGCTGGTGTATTCTACTTGGCTATGACATTTGTGTTGACGAAACTGTATCAATATTTAGAACGCCGCATGGCGATTTACGAAGATTAGGAGGAAACCATGGCTTTCATAGACATGTTACATATTGAAAAGAGCTTTGGCTCGGTGGCGGTCTTACAAGACGTGTCACTATCCATGGAACGTGGCGAAGTGGTGTCCATCATCGGTCCCTCTGGATCGGGTAAATCCACCTTTCTTCGTTGCTTAGGACAACTAGAAAGCATACAAAAAGGGACAATCAGGGTCGATGGGGCGACCTTGGTGGACACACCGGCGAACACAGGCGCAGCGGTTTATGTTGGGAAAGAAGAACAGCAACAAATTTTGCTGAAAATGGGGATGGTATTTCAATCCTTCAACCTATTTCCACACATGACAGTGCTAGAAAATATCATGGTCGCACCTCGCATGGTGAAAGGAATGAAAGAGGCAGATATATTACCTATGGCCCAGTCCTTGCTAGAAAAAGTAGGTCTTTGGGATAAACGAGATGTATACCCTAGCACCTTGTCAGGGGGGCAAAAACAAAGGGTCGCTATTGCTAGAGCATTGGCAATGAAACCAGAAATCATGCTCTTCGATGAACCTACATCAGCCTTGGACCCAGAGTTTACCAGTGAAGTATTGCGGACCATCAAAGAACTAGCCGAAGAAGATATGACCATGATCATCGTTACCCATGAAATGGCATTCGCCCGTGAAGTAGCAGACAGAGTTATCTTCATGGCAGACGGCAAAATCCAAGAAGAAGGAACACCAGAACAGGTCTTTGGGAATCCACAAAACCCAAGAACACAAGCGTTCCTAAACTCCATGCTGCGAGTATAAGAACAATATATCGAACTTAAATTACCGTACGGAGCACCAGTTACAAATAATACTGTATGATATTTGTAGCGAGGTGCGCCGTATTTTTGTGTACAACTATACTTTATGCCCTATACGTATTTCTTCGGAGATAAGCACAATCTGTTTCCTTGAGGATCTCCCTCACATAACGATGAGGATACACAATCTTATAGACAGACTTAAAGTAGAGGTGTGCCTTTGACTAATGGAGGTATGAGGTCTGGAGAGATAAGTAAGTAGGCTAGTTTTTGCTATATAAGATAAAGGTTGAAAAGAATGCAGTATGCTCCACAGCAAACATTACGAAGTGCCGTTTGTGAGGAAGCATACCGCATTCTGACTGAGAAGTAAAGGAAACCATAGCCTACTTACTCAGGATAAAGTGCCCTCAGTCAAAGGCGAACATAAATTGCCAATCCGCCATGAGATTGTGTATAATAAGAGGTATGTATAATCCGATTGTAATGGGAAATGAGGAATGACGATGCGAATTGATGGTCGTAGTTTAAAAGAAATACGCCCTGTGAAAATTACTAGGCATTACACTGCCTATGCAGAGGGATCTGTACTAATTGAATGTGGCAATACAAAAGTCCTTTGTACGGCTAGCGTTGAGGATCGCGTTCCCCGCTTTTTGAAAGGAACTGGCACAGGCTGGGTGACAGCAGAATATTCCTTGTTACCACGAGCTACACATACTCGTGTACCTAGAGAGGCAGCAAAAGGTAAACAGACAGGTCGCACCGTGGAAATCCAACGTTTGATTGGTCGTGCCTTGCGAGCTGTTGTAGACTTAGAAGCTTTAGGCGAAGTATCAATTACGGTAGACTGTGATGTACTACAAGCTGATGGTGGCACTCGTACTGCCTCGATTACAGGGGCTTTTGTGGCATTAGTAGATGCTATCTATTCTATGTACGATGGATATGGTAAGTTTCCTGTAACGGACTATTTAGCAGCTATTTCTATGGGAATCGGTGAAGATGGTCCTATGCTAGACTTGTGCTATGAAGAAGATAGTGCAGCCATTGTGGATATGAATGTGGTTTGTACCGGTAAAGGCCAATTAGTAGAAGTGCAAGGAACAGGTGAACATGGGACTTTCACAAGAGATGAGTTGAATAGCCTGTTAGATTTAGGTGAAGCTGGTACTCAGCAGTTAATGCAAGCACAACGTGAAGCATTAGGTGAAATTGGTAACATGATAGGCCATGAAAATGCACCGAAAGCAGTGGTATTAGCCACACGGAATAAAGGAAAAATCCGTGAATTTACCGCAGCCTTTGAAGAATTAGGCTTCGAAGTGCGCACAGTAGACGATATCGTAGATATTGAGGAGCCAGAAGAAATTGGCACTACCTTTATGGAAAATGCAGAATTGAAAGCCTTATATTATGCTGAAGCCTGTGGTTTGCCTTGCGTGGCAGATGATTCCGGCTTAGAAGTAGATGCCTTAGGTGGTGCACCGGGTGTATATTCCGCGCGCTATGCAGGACTGCATCGTAGTGATGAAGATAATAATCGGCGATTAGTAGCCGAACTGGTGGATGTTACTCCAAGTGATAGAACAGCTAGGTATCAATGCGCTCTTGTATGGGCTACACCGGATGGACAATGTATCCGTGCAACAGGCACTTGTGAAGGACTTATCCAGTTAACGCCGATGGGAAAAGGTGGATTCGGTTACGATCCATACTTTTACATTCCCAAATTAAAAACGACGATGGCCAATATTTCTATGGAACAAAAGCAGGCTATTAGCCATCGAGGTAAGGCGCTACGAGCCTTAGTGGAGCAATTGCGACACACTATAATTAAGTAATTAATAAAAAATGAAAAATTTTATATCGAAAGTCTTGAATATATGGATTTAATTCGATATAATAATGGTAGGTATTATAAGGAAGGCAGATATTAAGTTATGGATACATCTGTAAAATCAAATAAAATGAAACTCTATGGGTTTAACAATTTAACAAAAACCTTGAGTTTTAATATTTATGATATTTGTTATACGCGTACAGAAGAAGAAAAACGCCAATATATTGAATACATTGACGAAGTTTACAATGCACAGCGCCTGACTGATATTTTAACAGAGGTTTCACATATTATCGGAGCCAATGTGCTGAATGTGGCAAAGCAAGACTATGATCCACAAGGGGCAAGCGTAACTATTCTGATTTCGGAAGAACCTGTTGATAAAGTAGATAAAGATGATGTGGTCATGCATCTGGATAAATCTCACTTGACGGTTCATACCTATCCTGAAAGTCATCCAGACAATGGTGTAAGTACATTCCGTGCAGATATTGACGTGTCCACATGTGGTCAAATCTCCCCGCTCAACGCATTGAACTATCTTATCGATAGTTTTGATTCTGATATTATCAGCTTAGATTACAGAGTGCGTGGATTCACTCGTGATATTCATGGTAAAAAATTATTCATGGATCATCGCATGAACTCCATCCAAAATTACATCAATTCTAAAACTCGTAATCTCTACAATATGATCGATGTGAATGTGTATCAAGAAAATATTTTCCATACCAAAATGATGCTGAAAGAGTACGACATTAATAATTATTTGTTTGGTATTACCGAAGAAGATTTGACGCTGAAAGAGCGCAAACAAATTAACCAACAACTCAAACAAGAGATGGCGGAAATATTCTACGGTAGAAACTTACCATCATTGAAAATCTAGGAGGTTTTCCCATGGACGTAAAACAAGAGGCAATTGAAAAACGCTTGGAACTAAAAGGTTTCTTGCAAACTGGAACAAAATACGAATTAAAAGATGCTCATGACTTAACGGTAGCATACACTCCAGGTGTAGCAGAACCATGCCTTCACATCAAAGAAGATGAAGATAAATCCTTCGACTTAACATGTCGTTCTAATATGGTAGCCGTTGTATCTGACGGTACTCGCGTATTGGGTTTAGGTGATATCGGAGCAGCGGCAGCGATTCCAGTTATGGAAGGTAAATCCTTATTGTTCAAACGTTTTGGCAATGTAGATTGCATTCCTTTGGTGATTGATACAAAAGATCCAGACGTGTTAATCAACACTGTAAAATTAGTGCAAAAAAACTTTGCTGGCATTAACTTAGAAGATATTTCTTCTCCTAAATGCTACGAAATCGAAAATCGCTTGAAAAAAGAGTTAGAAATCCCTGTATTCCATGATGATCAACATGGTACAGCTATCGCTTGCTTAGCAGGTGTAAAAGCAGCCCTTCGCTTTGTGAAAAAAGATTTATCCAAAGTTAAAATCGTTGTAAACGGTGCTGGTGCAGCGGGTGCTAATATTGCTCGTCTATTATACTTAGCAGGCGCTCGTAACATTACATTAATGGTAAGCTCCGGTGTATTGAACAAAGACTACAAACGTCTTGATTCTTTACAAGCTGAGTTGATCAAAACATTGGGTCAAGAAACAAAAACTGGCAACTTAGCAGAGATTGCAAAAGGCGCTGACGTATTGTTAGGTGTATCTGCAGCAGGTGCTTTCACAAAAGAAATTTTGGAAAGCTTAGCGGATGATGCTATTGTATTTGCTATGGCTAACCCAGTTCCAGAAGTTATGTACGAAGAAGCGAAAGCAGCTGGCGTACGTGTTATGGGTACAGGTCGTAGTGATGCGCCTAACCAAATCAATAATGTGAATGTATTCCCTGGTATCTTCCGTGGAGCCATCGATGTACAAGCACGTGAAATTAATGATGAAATGAAATTGGCAGCCGCTGAGGCGCTAGCAGCTCTTGTAACAGATGAAGAATTAGCAGAAGACTACGTAGTAGCGAATGCATTCGACAAACGTGTTCCATTAGCAGTAGCAAAAGCAGTAGCTGAAACAGCAATCAAAACGGGTGTAGCTCGTAAAACAGAAGTTCCTTACTAAGAATAGGAATTGATATATAGTATAGAGGTAGGTTGAGTGTAGACTCAATCTACCTCTATCTTTTTTTGTTTATAGATGACATCTAACAAAAAATTAGAAAACCTAAAAAATATTTAGAAAAAGTATTGAATTATGAATATGACGGTGCTATAATAAGGGCATACCTAATAAATTGTTAGATAGCCTAAAAAATAGTTAGGAGACAATTATGAAATTAGAACAATTAAAGGTAATTGCGCATGGTATTGCGACACAATTTGGAGCTTCATGTGAAGTGTTGATTCACGACGTGCAAATAGAGACATTAGAAAGTTCTATTGTGTATATTGAGCATGGAGATATTTCTAACCGAGATGTAGGTGATGGCGCCTCGCATGCAGTACTAGATGCGATACGAAATGACGATGGTCAGTGTCAGGGTAAACAAGCTTATCTCACACGAACCAAAGATGGAAGAGTTCTTCGATCGACGACGATGTATATACGTGATGATAATGATAAATTACAGTATTTATTGTGTATCAACTATGATATTACTGATTTTATTACATTGCAAAACTCTTTAGATCGGATTATTACATCCAGTAATCATGCGTGGGAAACAAAAGGTGAACGAATTGTTACATCTGTTAGCGATTTGTTGAGCGATATGTTATCTCAAGCTGAAAAAGTAGTAGGGCGACCAGCACATTTAATGAATAAGAATGAGCGCTTGGAAGCAATACGATATTTATATTGCCAGGGCGCTTTTTTGATTTCAAAGGCATCTGATAAAATATCGGAATATTTCAACGTTTCTAAATTTACTTTATATAATGATTTGAACCAAGTAAAAGAGGAGGAAGAGTTACATGGAACGAATTCAATGGGTTAAGAACACTATGCCCGCTTCAGAGGATTTGAACACCTGTGCAATGAATGTAAAAGAAAGTGAAGGGGTGCGCGAGTTTCATAAGAGTTTCCCGCAATATCAAGAAACACCACTTACTGAATTACCACGCATGGCAGAACACTTAGGATTAGGCCGTTTATTCATTAAAGATGAATCCTATCGTTTCGGTTTAAATGCATTCAAAGTGTTAGGCGGTTCTTATGCAATTGCGAAATTCATTGCTAAAGAAACAGGTAAACAAGTATCTGATTTGCCATATGACATCTTGACATCAAAAGAATTGCGTGATGAATTTGGACAAGCTACATTCTTCACAGCTACTGATGGAAACCATGGTCGTGGTGTTGCTTGGGCAGCAAACAAACTAGGTCAAAAATCAGTGGTATTTATGCCAAAAGGTTCCACAGAAACTCGTAAACAAAATATTGCAGCAGAAGGTGCTACAGTAACTATCGAAGAAATGAACTATGATGACTGTGTACGCTTAGCTACAGCAGAATCCAAAAAAGTAGATCATGGTGTTGTTATCCAAGATACAGCTTGGGATGGTTATGAAGAAATTCCTACATGGATCATGCAAGGCTACGGCACAATGGCTCTAGAAGCTACTGAACAATTAGAAAAAGCTGGCGTAGATGTACCTACACACGTAATTGTACAAGCAGGGGTTGGTTCCTTAGCTGGTGCTGTTACTGGTTATGTGGTAAATCGTTATAAAAATGCACCTGTGAAACCTAAAATTGTAGTAGTAGAAGCATCTGCAGCGGATTGCTTGTACAAAGGCGCTAAAGCAGGCGATGGAGATTTACGTATCGTAGGCGGCGACTTACAAACAATCATGGCAGGACTCGCTTGTGGCGAACCGAATACGATTTCTTGGGATATTTTGAAAAACCATGTGGATGTATTTGTATCTGCACCAGATTGGGTAGCATCCTTAGGTATGAGAATGTCTGCAGCACCAATCAAAGGCGATGCAAGCATTATCTCTGGAGAATCTGGAGCTGTTCCATTTGGTTTAGTAGCAGCCGCTATGACTATGGAAGAATATAAAGATTTGAAAGAAGAATTAGGACTTACTAAAGATTCTAAAGTACTTTGCTTCTCCACAGAAGGAGACACTGACCCAACACGTTATCAAGAAATTGTGTGGCAAGGAAAATTTTAATCTAACTATTTAAGTCATATACAGTTAATTTTAACTTTAACGTATACGTATATGTGTGTTTAAGGAGGAAATGGTAATGGATTTACAAGCAGTAAAAAAGCAGCAGAAGCTTATGGACCAGCGATGACAAAATTTTTAAGAGAAATCGTCGCATTCCCTGGTGAAAGTGCGGAAGAAGAACAACACGTTCGCCGCATTGAAAAAGAAATGAAAGACTTAGGATTCGATGAAGTAGAAGTGGATCCTATGGGTAACATTCTTGGCTATATGGGCACTGGTAAAACATTGATTGCTTTTGACGGACATATTGATACAGTAGGTATTGGTAACCGTGATAACTGGAACTTTGATCCATATGAGGGGTTTGAAAGCGACACTGAAATCGGTGGTCGTGGTGTATCTGACCAATTAGGTGGTATCGTATCCGCAGTATACGGTGCGAAAATCATGAAAGACTTAGGTTTATTGAATGATAAATACCGTGTATTAGTAGTTGGTACAGTACAAGAAGAAGATTGCGACGGATTGTGCTGGGAATACATTATTAAAGAACGTGGCATTCGTCCAGAATTCGTAGTATCCACAGAACCAACTGATGGCGGTATCTATCGCGGTCAACGTGGTCGTATGGAAATCCGTATCGATGTAGAAGGCGTATCTTGCCATGGTTCTGCACCAGATCGCGGTGATAATGCAATCTATAAAATGGCTGACATTTTACAAGATGTTCGTGCATTAAATGCAAACAATTCTACAGAGACTACTCGTGTTCGTGGCTTAGAAAAAATGTTGGATCCAAAATTCAACCCTGACCATTATGAAGAAGCTCGTTTCTTGGGCCGTGGCACAGTAACAACTTCCCAAATTTTCTACACATCCCCAAGCCGTTGTGCAGTAGCAGACTCTTGCGCAGTATCTCTTGACCGTCGTATGACAGCAGGTGAAACATGGCAAAGTTGCTTAAAAGAAATCGAAGATTTACCAGCTGTACAAAAATACGGTGCAAAAGTATCCATGTACGAATATGCTCGTCCATCCTGGACTGGTTTAACATATCCAATCGAATGCTACTTCCCAACATGGGTAATTCCTAAAGATCATAAAGTAACAAAAGCATTGGAAGAATCTTACATCTCCTTATACGGTACAGAACGTATTGGTGCAGAAGTTACATTGGCAGAACGTAAAGCTCGCCCATTAACTGATAAATGGACATTCTCTACAAATGGCGTATCCATCATGGGACGTAATGGTATTCCTTGTATCGGTTTCGGTCCTGGCGCAGAAGCACAAGCACATGCTCCTAACGAAATCACATGGAAACAAGACCTTGTAACATGTGCAGCAGTATATGCAATCTTACCTACAAACTATTGCAAATAATAGTTTACATTTTATAAAGCTATAAATTATTAATGAGGTGCAAAAAATGGCAGATTTCAAAAAATGTGTAGACGCATTAGCTAAGTTAGACACAAAAAACATGTACAACAATGACTTCTTCTTGACTTGGGAAAAAACAGACGACGAATTACAAGCTGTTTGGGCTGTAGCTGATGCATTACGTGCATTGCGTGAGCGCAATATCTCTACAAAAGTATTCGACAGTGGTTTAGGTATCTCCTTATTCCGTGATAACTCCACTCGTACTCGTTTCTCCTTCGCATCTGCTTGTAACTTATTAGGTTTAGAAGTACAAGACTTAGATGAAGGAAAATCTCAAATCGCTCATGGCGAAACTGTACGTGAAACAGCTAACATGATCTCCTTCATGGCTGACATCATCGGTATCCGTGATGATATGTATATCGGTAAAGGTAATGCATACATGCATGCAGTAGCTGATGCAGTAGAAGAAGGCCATAGAGACGGTGTATTAGAACAACGTCCTACATTGGTAAACTTACAATGTGATATTGACCATCCAACACAATTGATGGCTGATACAGCTCACCTTATCAATGAATTTGGTGGACTTGAAAACTTAAAAGGTAAAAAAGTGGCTATGACTTGGGCATACTCCCCATCCTATGGTAAACCGCTTTCCGTACCACAAGGTGCTATCGGTTTATTCACTCGTTTAGGTATGGAAGTTGTATTAGCGCATCCAGAAGGATACGAAGTAATGCCAGAAGTTGAAGAAGTTGCTAAAAAACAAGCACAAGCTAGTGGCGGATCTTTCAAACGTACAAACGACATGAAAGAAGCTTTCAAAGATGCTGATATCGTATATCCTAAATCCTGGGCACCTTTCGCAGCAATGGAAGAAAGAACTGACTTATATGGCAAAGGCGATACAGCAGGCATTAAAGAATTAGAAGGTCGTTTATTAGAACAAAATGCACAACATAAAGATTGGGCTTGCACAGAAGATATGATGAGTCTTACAAAAGACGGTAAAGCATTATACTTACATTGCTTACCAGCTGATATCACTGGCTTAAGCTGTGAAGAAGGTGAAGTTGACGCATCCGTATTTGATCGTTATCGTGTACCTCTTTACAAAGAAGCAAGCTATAAACCATATGTAATTGCTGCTATGATTTTATTAAGCAAATTTGAAAATCCAGTAGAATTATTAAAAGAGCTAGAAGAAAAGGGAACAGAAAGAGTTCTCCGCTAAGAGCAAAGGGGCTGTCTGTTCAGACAGTCCCTTATTTTAATCCCTACAAAGTAGTTAGGAATATATACACCATAGAGAGGTACCCTATGAAAAAACGTGTTGTTATCGCTTTAGGGGGCAATGCCCTAGGCAATACATTACCAGAACAAATGATTGCGGTGAAAGAAACATCGAAAGCAATCGTAGATTTAATTGAAGCAGATTGTGATGTTATCGTTACTCATGGTAATGGCCCTCAAATCGGTATGATCAATAATGCTATGGCTGCATTAACTAGAGAAGTAGAAGGTCAACCTAATACTCCATTGTCTGTATGCGTAGCCATGAGCCAAGCATATATCGGATATGATTTACAAAATGCATTGCGTGAAGAGTTGTTGAACAGAGGTATTACAGATCTACCTGTGACAACAATGGTTACACAAGTTCGTGTAGATGCAGATGATCCAGCATTCTTAGATCCAACAAAACCAATTGGTCACTTTATGACAAAAGAAGAAGCTGTACATGCAGTGAACCAATATGATTATGTGGTAAAAGAAGATGCAGGTCGTGGATATCGCCGTGTAGTAGCATCTCCAGCTCCAAAAGAAATCATTGAATTACAAGCTATCAAAGGCTTAATCGGTCATGAATTAGTAATCGCTTGCGGTGGTGGCGGTATCCCTGTCGTTCGTGAAGGCAATCATTTAACAGGTGCATCTGCAGTTATTGATAAAGACTGGACTAGTAGCTTACTAGCACAAGAAGTTGACGCAGATGTATTGATTATCTTAACAGCTATTGAAAAAGCAGCGATTAATTATGGTAAAGAAAACCAACAATGGTTAGAACATATTACAGTAGAAGAAGCGCAAAAACATATCGACAATGGTGAATTTGCAGCAGGCTCTATGAAACCAAAAATGGAAGCAGCTGTAGCTTTTGCTAAATCTAAAGCAGGTAGAAAAGCAATTATCACACAACTAGAAAAATCTAGAGAAGGTATTGAAGGAAAAACAGGCACTCACATCGAATTATAATAGTAGTATTTCATTGAATACTGTTTTTCATAGAAAGGAGCCTATCTATGATTTTATTAGGAAAAGGAACTGTCGTTACACGCAATCCATTACAACCGATTATTGAAGACGGTGGCGTATTAATGGATGGCACTAAAATTGTGGCAGTAGACTCATACGAAACATTGCGCAAACAATATCCAAAAGCATATCGAGTAAACGCTCATGGGCGCTTGATTATGCCTGGTTTTGTGAACGCTCATCACCATATTTATTCTGCCTTAGCCCGCGGATTATATATCCCTGGTAACAACCCAACAAATTTTAAAGAAATTTTAGATGGATTGTGGTTCTACCTAGATAAACGTCTTGCTAAAGAAGACGTGTGGGCAAGTGCTATTGTGACCTATATGGCATGTATCGAAAATGGTGTGACTTCCATATTTGACCATCATGCAAGTTATGGAGAAACAGAAGGTAGCTTATCTGTTATTAGCGAAGTTGCTCAAGATTTTGGCGTTCGTTCTTGCTTGTGCTATGAAGTAAGTGATCGGAATGGCCAAGAGGAAATGGAGAAAGCTGTAGCAGAAAATGTACGCTTTGGTAAAGAAGCAAAAGAAAACCCTGAAACACTCGCAGCTATGATGGGTTTACATGCATCTTTCACATTGAGCAAAGATACATTGGCTTATGTTCGTGGACAAAACGTAGACAATTTGGGATATCACATCCATGTAGCAGAAGGCACTACAGATCAAGAAGATAGCCAAGAAAAATATGGTATGCGCGCAGTGCATCGCTTGCATGAAGATGGCATCCTAGGACCAAAAACGATTGCTGGACATTGTATCCATGTAGATGATAGTGAAGTAAAGGTATTAGCTGAAACTGGCACCATGGTGGCTCATAATCCAGAAAGTAATATGGGTAATGCGGTAGGAGCACCTAATGTATTAAAACTTATGGAAGCAGGTATTCCAGTGGGTCTTGGTACAGATGGATATACTAGCGATATGTTAGAATCCTACAAAGTAGCAAATTGCTTAGTGAAACATAACATGCAACATCCAAATGTTGGTTGGACTGAAATTCCACATATGTTATTCAACACTAACCCAGCAATGATTGAAAAATTCTTCCCTGTAAAAGTTGGTACCTTGACACCGGGGGCAGAAGCAGATGTAATTGTTTTAGATTATATTCCTAGAACAGATTTACATGCTGATAATATTAATGGTCATTTACTATTTGGCCTAAATGGTCTTAATGTAATTACAACTATTTCTGGTGGTAAGGTACGTATGCTAGATCGTCAATTATGTGGCATGAATAAAGAAGAATTGCTACGAGAAGTGCGACAAATTTCCCATCGTTTATGGAAACGATTAGTCCCATAATACACTTTCAGTAAGGAGTGAATACTATGAGCGATATCATGTATCCGGTAAGTTTCGGACATTTAATGAACCATATTCTAACAGAATATGCTACCCACAATCGAGTATATAATGTGGAGCGCATGCACACAACAGGTACGGATCAACGGTTATCCTTATTTGGTCGTAACCTAGAAAATCCATTAGGCCCTGCAGCAGGTCCACATACTCAATTAGCTCAAAACTTAGTAGCAGCCTATGTTGGCGGTTCCCGATTTTTAGAATTAAAAACAGTACAAATTATGTTCGGTGAAGAATTGGGCATCCCAAGACCATGTATTTATTCAAAAGATGAAGCATACAATGTGGAATGGTCCTCTGAGTACCATTGCCATGCGGCTGCTGATGAATACATTAAAGCATGGTTTGCTATTAAATTAATTAGTAAAGAATGGGGCATCGGCGATCCAGATGGATTCATCTTTATTATGAGTGTTGGCTACAACTTAGCGGGCATTAAAAGTGAAGATGTAGATTCCTATATGGAATGTTTACGTGCAGCACGTACCAAACCAGTTTGGAAAGAATGCGAAGAATGGGCATTAGCTAATGTACATCAATTTAAAAATGTAACAGAAGAGTACATTCGCAATATTGATGACAACATTTGCCAAGGTATTACATTATCCACAATGCACGGCTGTCCTGCAGGCGAAATTGAATCGATTTGTACATACCTAATGAAAGAAAAACATCTAAATTTATATCTAAAATGTAATCCAACATTATTAGGCTATGATCGTGTAAGAGAATTATTAAATCAAGCAGAATTTGGATATATTGATTTTGATGCACATCAATTTGAAGTAGACTTATCTTTTAAAGAAGCAGTGCCAATGATTGAACGATTGTTGACGATTGCAGAAGAAGAAGGTTTAGT
This sequence comes from Veillonella sp. oral taxon 780 str. F0422, assembly GCF_000221605.1. NCBI lineage: Bacteria > Bacillati > Bacillota > Negativicutes > Veillonellales > Veillonellaceae > Veillonella > Veillonella sp. oral taxon 780. The sequence continues at coordinate 79,690 of NZ_AFUJ01000023.1, forward strand.
GTTCGGTGTGAAACTGACAAATACATTCCCTGTTTCGATTCACGAAAAAGAATTACCAGGTGAGCAAATGTATATGTCTGGTAAATCCTTATTACCATTATCTATCGGTGTAGCTCAATTATTGAGTGAAACATTTGGCGAACGCTTACCAATGTCTTATAGCGGTGGTGCAGATGCGAAAAATATTGCAGCTTTATTCCGCACAGGTATTTGGCCAATCACAGTATGTACAACCTTATTACAAGGTTTAGGTTATAACCAATTGGATAACTTGGCTAAATTAGTAGAAGCAGAAGATTACGATACTGCTAAGGTAATTAAACCAACAGAAATCAAATCTTTTGCGGAGGCAATGGGAACAGCTCCAACATACAAAAAATCTGCAGCTGCTAAGAAAAAACGCGAAGAGCAACCAGGTTTCCCAACAGCTCATGACAAAAATCATGAATGCCGTGTTGTATGTGGTACTTGCGTACGTGTATGTCCAAATAGAACGAATGAATGTATTACTGTAGATGGTAAAAAATTAATCATTCATATTGATGAGTCTTGTAATGAATGTGGTAACTGTGCTTGTCATTGCGTACAACCATGCTTCCCATATAAAGATAAATTAACATATTTTATTGATGAAGAACGCTTATTAGCAAGCGATAATGACGGCTTTTATATTCAAGGTAAGGAATGCGGATATCGTTTCCAAGGCGCTACGGGTCGCACAGCGATTGATGCCTTACCAGAGGTGTTGAAAGGAGTTGTGGAAGCGTTCATTAAAGAACTTCCATATTATATCTATGATACTCATTGAACAAGGATATCTTGTACTCCCAACGGGAGTCATGCAAGGGACGATAGCAATTGAAAACGATACAATTGTAGAGGTAGCTCCTCATATTGAGGCAAAACCAGGAGATGTACGAATCGATGCAAAAGGGCGCTATGTGTTGCCTGGAGGAATCGATACACATACCCATTTTGAAATGACCAACGCTTTTGCCACCACGGCAGACGATTTTGAAAGTGGTACAAAAGCAGCCATTATGGGGGGACCACGACGATTATTAATTTTGCATCGCCTTTTGAAGAATCTTTGTTAGAAGGTTTGCGACGCGATAAGAAACGGGCGGAAGGACGTTGCTCTTGTGACTATAAATTTCATATGGAATTATTAGATATGAATGAGCAAGTAGCAGCGGAAATTCCTAAGGTCGTTGAAGAAGGCGTCGCATCCTTCAAAGTATATATGGCCTACAGCTTTAGTATTGACGATCGGTCAATTTATGAAGCAATCAAAGCAATCGCCCCAACCGGTGCGTTGGTGGCAGCCCACTGTGAGAATGGAGCGATGATTGCAGCTAAGGTACAGGAAATGAGAGAGGAAGGAGATACAGAAGCAAAGTATCATCCGCTTTCAAAACCAGATACCATAGAAGCAGAAGCAATGCATCGTTTCATTCGACTAGGGGAATTAGCAGATTATCCAGTACATATTGTACATGTGAGCTCTGCAGCAGGATTAGATGTGATTGAGGAACGCAGAAAGAATGGGGCAAAAGTGACCTGTGAAACCTGTCCTCAATACTTATTACTGACAGATGAATTGTATAATCAGCCGGATGGAAAAGGATTGAGATATATCTTAAGTCCACCTCTTAGAAAACAAAGAGATGTGGAGATTTTGCAAGCAGCGGTAGAACGTGGAGTTTTCCAAACTTTATGTACGGATCACTGCAATTATACATTAGCGCAAAAAGCGCAGGGTCTTGGTGACTTTACGAAAACACCAGGTGGTTTGCCAGGTGTAGAAGAGCGGATGATTCTAATGTGGGATATGTTTGTTCATAGTGGACGAATCGACCCTGTAGAATATATGAAATTAACTAGCGAAACACCAGCTAAGTTATATGGATTATATCCAAAAAAAGGAACGTTACAGGTAGGAAGTGATGCGGATATTGTGATACTTTCACCAGATGTAACAGAATGTATGACTTCGGATAAAACTCATAGTCGGTCAGATTATACACCTTATGAAGGAATGACTGTACATGGTCGAATAGATGATGTATTTTTACGTGGGCACCATGTGGTGCAAGATAGAAAATTAGTGGAAGCCTATAAAGGGGAGTTCCAACAATAATTGGAGGGAGGTCTCTGTATGTACCGATTTCAAGTTAACGGTATTTGGCGTGAGGTGGAAGAAGATAAACGACTAATGGATTATCTTCGTGATGACCTACGCTTAACCGGAACAAAGGACGGTTGTAGTGCAGGTGCTTGTGGAGCTTGTACAATTCTCATTGATGGGAAAAAGGTAAAAGCTTGTATAGGTAAAGTTTCGCAAATGGAAGGCAAATCAATTATTACCATTGAAGGCCTTACAGAACGTGAAAAAGAAGTGTATGTATATGCTTTTGCGGAATGTGGAGCTGTACAATGTGGTTTCTGTATTCCAGGCATGATTATCAGTGCTAAAGCATTATTGGATACTACATTAGAACCTACAAGGGCAGATGTTCAAAAAGCTTTATTGGGAAATATTTGTCGTTGTACAGGATATGTAAAAATTGAAGATGCTATTTTATTAGCTGCTCGTTTATTTAAAGAGAATGCACCAGTTCCTAAAAATGATGCAGATGGTACTGTAGGATCTCGCTTACATCGTATAGATGCAGCTGAAAAAGCATTAGGTACAGGATTATATGCAGATGACATGGTGGTAGATGGCATGATTTATGCCAAAGCGATTCGTTCTAAATATCCACGTGCTCGTGTTGATGCAATCCATATTGAAGAAGCTTTGGCACATCCTCAATGTGTGACTGTATTAACGGCGAAAGATGTACCTTTCAATAAAACAGGTCATATCGTTCCTGACTGGGATGTTATGATTGCAGAAGGGGATATTACTCGCTATGTAGGTGATGCTATTGCTGTAGTAGCAGTAAAAGAGAAAAAATATTTGCAAGAAGTATGTAATTTGGTAACGGTAGATTATACAGAATTAAAACCTGTATTAACTCCAGAAGAAGCTTTGGCAGAAGATGCACCATTATTACATCCAAATGGAAATATCCTATCTCATCAAGCGTTAAATCGTGGGAATGCTGATGAAGTCATTGCCAATGCGGCTCATGTGGTAACAAGACATTACTCTACACCGCAAACAGATCATGCATTTATGGAACCTGAGTGTGCAATTGCTGTGAAAACAGAAGAGGGCATACAATTATACACAGGTGGCCAAAGTATCTATGATGAGCAACATGAAGTAGCTCGTATGTTAGGTTTAGAAGAATCTCAAGTTAAGGTTCATAGTATGCTAGTAGGTGGCGGATTCGGTGGTAAAGAGGATATGAGTGTGCAACATCATGCAGCGCTTGTAGCTTGGAAAACTGGATTCCCTACAAAAGTACAATTAACTCGTCAAGAAAGTTTAGATGTACATCCAAAACGTCATGCAATGGAAATGGATATTACTACTGCATGTGATGAAAACGGTAAATTGTTAGCTACAAAAGTTAAAATTGTATCCGACTGTGGTGCTTATGCATCTTTAGGTGGCCCAGTATTACAACGGGCAGGTACACACTCTAGTGGACCATATAACTTTGAACATTTCTCTATGGATGGTATTTGTGTGTATACGAATACTGTACCAGGTGGTGCATTCCGTGGTTTTGGTGTAACACAAACTATATTTGGACAAGAGATAAATATTGACTTACTAGCTAAAGAGGTAGGCATGGACCCTTGGGAATTCCGTTATAAAAATGCGGTTCGCCCTGGTGATTACTTGCCGAATGGACAATTATGTACACCGGATACTGGTATAGCTGAATGCTTAGAAGCAGTAAAAGATGCATACTATGCGAGTGATCGAACAGGTCTTGCGATTTGCTTGAAAAATAGTGGGGTTGGTGTAGGATTGCCAGATACTGGTCGAGTTATTTTAGAAGTCCGTGATGGTAAAGTACGCATCCGTACATCTGCTGCATGTATTGGTCAAGGTGTAGGCACAGTGGCATCTCAGATTGTATGTGAAGCCACAAAATTGTCTCCAGATCAAATTATAGTAGAAGCACCAGATACAGAACGTACACCAAACTCTGGAACTACAACAGCATCACGACAAACGGTATTTACAGGGGAAGCAACACGTAGAGCGGCTATAAAATTAGCAGAATTGTTAGCCACTAAAACGTTAGCTGAACTTGAAGGAATAGAAGTTTATGAAGAGTTCCTTGGCGTTACGGATCCATTTGATTCGGACAAAGATCATCCTAAGAGCCATGTGGCTTATGGATATGGAGCTTGCGTAGCTACGATTGGAGATGATAACAAAGTAAGTGAACTTCATGTGGCCTATGATGTAGGACGAGTTGTAAACCCACAATCTTGTGAAGGGCAAGTAGAGGGTGGAGCTATCATGGGTATGGGCTATGGTGTAACAGAAGACTTCAAGTACAATGAAGGTAAGGTAGTTACAAAATATGGCACATTAGGCTTGTTAAGAGCTACACAACGTCCAGAAATTAAATGTACATTCATAGAGAAAGGTACACCAGACCAATATGCATATGGTGCTAAAGGTATTGGGGAAATCAGTAGTATCCCAATTGCTCCAGCTATTGCCAATGCATATAATCGTTTGGACGGTATGGAACGTCGTTCTTTACCACTTGAGAAAACTGGATATCGAAAATAATCAGTAAGGGAGAGAGTGTGCTCAGTCTATGAAGTTCGATGTTGTAGCAAGTATGGGAGTGCTTGCTACTTCATCAGATGATGTCTAAAATTCAAAACATGATATAAGCATAAGACTAGTATATTCTATTAAGTAATATGAGGTGATTCATATGGCACATCAAATTCAGGGAGTTAATCATGTAGACGGAATGTTACCAATTCCTAAATTGTTTGCTTACGGTTTACAACACGTATTGGCAATGTATGCAGGAGCAGTAGCGGTTCCAATTATCATAGCACAAGCTATGGGGTTATCAGAGGCGCAGTTGATTCAATTAATTAACGCAGATTTATTTACTTGTGGTATTGCCACTTTGATCCAAACGTTAGGATTTTGGAAAATCGGCGCAAAAATTCCTTTGATTCAAGGGATTACATTTGCTGCGGTATCTCCAATGATTTTAATTGGTCAAGAGCATGGTATGACAAGTATTTACGGGGCCGTTATCGTAGCCGGGATAGTCACATTCTTGATTTCTCATCTATTTAGTCGTTTAATCCGCTTTTTTCCACCTGTAGTTACAGGTACTATTATTACAATTATCGGTATTACATTAATGCCTGTATCCGTTCGTTGGGTAGGGGGAGGTAACCCTAGTTCACCTGAATTTGCGAGTCCAATTAACTTGCTACTGGCTACCTTAACATTGGCAATCGTAGTAGCAGTGTATCGATTTGGTAAAGGATTCTGGAGTAATGTAGCAGTTTTAGTAGGTTTAGTAGTTGGCACATTAGCGTCAATGGCACTGGGTGTAGCTAACTTAGGGGCCGTTGGTCAAGCGGAATGGTTTGCTGTCGTAACACCATTAGCGTTCGGTTGGCCAACATTTGAATTTTCCTCTATTATTTCTATGGTCATTGTTATGCTTGTTGTTATGACAGAAACGACTGGTGACTGTATCGCAATTGGTGAAATCGTTGAGAAACCAATTGGTAAAAAAGAATTAGCTGATTGCTTACGTGCAGATGGTTTTGCAACTATGATTGGTGGATTTTTAAATAGTTTCCCACATACAGCATTTGCGCAAAACGTAGGTCTTGTAGCTGTAACAAACGTAAAAAGCCGTTTCGTAGTAGCTGCTTCTGGTGTTATTTTAGTAGCATTAGGATTATTCCCTAAAATGGCAGCGGTTGTAGCAAGTATTCCTAACCCTGTATTAGGTGGTGCTGGTATTGCTATGTTTGGTATGATTATTGCTAGTGGTATTCGCTCTTTATCTAAAGTACAATTTGATGGTACTTACAATCTTATGATTGTAGCTATCAGTATTGGTGTGAGTATGATTCCGTTAGCAGTACCAAGTTTCTATAATCATTTCCCTGAATGGTTGAAAATTGTTCTTCATAGTGGTATTACATTCGGTAGCTTAATGGCAGTCATTCTTAATGTATTGTTAAATGGCTATGGCAATGAAACACATGTGGTCCAAAAAACTCGTCGCGAAAAAGCGATTGCTCGTTTAGATAAATGGAAAGCAGAACGTAAAGTTCGTAGAAATCAATCTATTTAATCAAAATACTGTATATGGTTAGACTTAGGTTACATATATAAGTGCTTTCTTTATACAGAAAGTAGCACAAAAATAGGTAAGCACCAATTATATGTATAATTGGTGCTTACTTTATTTTTAATATGTAATATTCTAGCTATAAGAGTTGTTTGGTTTGTAATAGATCCAAGCTATTTAATATAGTATCTACTTCATCAGCTGTGTTGTGGTAGCCAAAGGAAAAGCGAACTGTTCCTCTAGGATAGGTACCTAGTATTTGATGAGCAGTAGGAGCGCAGTGCAACCCAACTCTAGTGATAATATGATAATCTTGTTCCAGTTTGTGAGCCAGTTCTGCTGGATCACAATGAGTAGGAGAAATAGAAATCACGGCTGTCCGATTTTGAATGTCGGGAATTCCGTGAATAGTATATTTCGATAATTCTTGCAAGCCACATATGAATTGCTTGGTCAAAGACAATTCATGTTGGTAAATACTCTCGATACCTTTTGTATTGAGATAGGATAGACTAGCATGGAGGCCGAGGATTCCAGGAATATTGGGCGTACCTGGTTCAAAGCGATCGGGAAAGGTAGTGGGAATCTCTAAGGTATGAGAAAAACTGCCTGTGCCACCACTTAGTATGGGCTGTATTTGATGAGCTACATCTTTAGTAAGGAGAAAGCCGCCGATACCTTGAGGTCCAAGTAATCCTTTATGACCAGTAAAGCATAGAATGTCGATATTCATATCTTTCATATGGATAGGTAAGATACCAGCTGATTGGGCAGCATCTACGATACATAATAGATTGTGTTCTTTGCAAAAAGCTCCGAGTTCAGCGATAGGTTGTATGGTACCGCATACATTAGAGACATGAGTCACTAGAATAGCCTTTGTAGTAGGTAAGAGAAGTGATTCTAAGGTGGAGGTAATCATTTCACCTTGAGGTGTGCTTGGAATAGTGGAGTAAGAAACACCTTTCATAGATAATTGATGGAGTGGACGCATGACTGCGTTATGCTCTAAACTGGAGATTAGGAGGTGATCACCAGCGGAAAAAAGACCTTGTAAGACCATATTTAGACTAGTTGTCACATTGGGAGTAAAGATGATGTATTTTGGACTAGGTCCACCTAATAGTTGCTGTAACTGTTGGCGTGTTTCTAGGATCAAACGTTCCACTTGGTACGCATCTTCGTTAGAGGAGCGATGAACAGAAGCTCCATTATAGGAAATGTAATCATACATAGCTTGCGCTACAGTGGGCGCTTTCGGGAAAGAGGTACTGCTATTATCTGCATAGATAGACTTCATAATTATAACTCCTTTTAATATGTATATTATATTTAGTATAAAGTAATGCGTGCAAAATATCAATTTGTAGGGACTGAAGTAAACTAGTCGAAGCGGTAATGTTTAGTAGGAGAGGTACTATGAGTGCAATAAGTGAAAAGCAAAGAATTATTATTGCTGGATTAATTATTGGTGTGATTGCCAGTTTGTTAGTGCTAGCAGGAAACCCACAAAATATGGGTTTTTGTATTGCCTGTTTCATTCGTGATTCTGTAGGAGGCTTAGGTCTGCATAGAGCAGCACCAGTACAATACATTCGTCCAGAGATTATTGGATTAGTGTTAGGAGCCTTTTTATTATCTTGGTTCCGTGGAGAGAGAGCAGCTAAAGGTGGTTCTGCTCCAGCAACACGATTTACCTTAGGGTTCTTTACTATGATTGGCTGTCTTATTTTCTTAGGATGTCCATTCCGTATGATTTTGCGCTTAGCAGGTGGTGACTGGAATGCAATCATGGGTCTATTAGGATTCACAGGTGGTATTGCAGTGGGTACAGTATTCTTAAAACGTGGATATTCCTTGGGTAGAACGTACATTGTATCTAAAATGGATTCCTATATTATGCCAGCAGCACAGGTGATTCTATTAGGTCTTGTGGTGGCAGCGCCAGCGTTCATTTTCTTTACTGAAAAAGGACCAGGTGCCATTCATGCTCCGTTGTGGATTTCTTTGGCAGCTGGTTTAGTAGTAGGTGGCTTGGCACAATATAGCCGTCTTTGTATGGTAGGTGGTATCCGGGATATCATTCTATTTAAAGAAACAAAATTAATTCTTGGTTTTATTGCAATTCTTGTAGCAGCGTTCCTAGTGAACATTTCTGTAGGTAACTTCCATCCTGGTTTTGTGAAACAACCAATTGCGCATACAGATGGATTGTGGAATTTCTTAGGTATGGCCTTGGCAGGTTTATGCTGTACATTAATGGGTGGTTGTCCATTGCGTCAATTAATCTTATCTGGTGAAGGTAACTCCGATTCTACAATTACAGTAGTGGGCCTAGCAGCAGGCGCAGCATTCGCACATAACTTTGGTTTAGCTGCATCTGGTACTGGAGTTCCAGTGGCGGGCCAAATTGCAGTAGGTGTAGGCTTTGTGATTGCCTTAATAATTGCTGTTAAAAATATGCGTAAATAGGAAACATAGGAGGTAAGCATGATTGATGTAAGAGGACTATCTTGTCCAGAACCAGTCATTATGGTACAAAAAGCAATGGCATCAGGTGACAGTGAATATACTGTGCAATCTGACTCTAAAACAGCGGTAGAAAATATTACTCGATTTGTATTGACTCAAGGTTATACAATCGTGTCTAAAGAAGAGAATGGTGAGTATATCCTCACTATTACAAAATAATAATATGGAATATGTAGCAACGTTTTATTCTCACTTTGGGGCTATCCAATTTGAACAATTTTGTAAGCAAGTATCGATTGCGGTACACTTACAGCCTGTTCCACGTTGGCTTAGCTCATCATGTGGTACATGTGCAATTTTCCAAGTGGATCGATGCATTGTTGAAGACATTCCTGAAGATATTTTAGAAGATATAGAGCAGGTTGTAGAGAAACAAACAGAAGGATATAGAGAGATCTATAAAAGTAATTGAAGAGCTTGCAAACTATATCTCATATAAAGTTGATATTAGGCATACATAAACTTAGTCTCGAATAATGATAGATTCATTGTAGTTCGAAGTAGTTTGTGTATGCCTATTTTTATAGTAATGATTGCGAGTAACATATGATGTATATGGATTATGCATATATGGATGCTTAGTATCTGAGATAATTCATATGCCAAAATCTTCATATACATGGTACAATAAGGATATAGAGATGTTGGAGTCAGGAGGTATAAGTATGCTTATGTTTATGCAAGTGCAACAGCCTAAAACAGTAGAAGAGGCACATGCACTCATGGTGAAGCAAAAGATGGCACCTATCTTAGCTGGTGGTTGCTGGACGCGATTGGGAAATCGTAAATGGCCTATGGTGATTGACTTGTCTGAATTAGGTCTCCGCTATATTGAGGAGGACGAAACGGAATACCGTATTGGTGCCATGGCTACACAGCGAGATGTAGAGGTGTACGAACCATTTAAAACATTCTGTAGAGGAGTGCTCCCAAAAGCTGTGAAAGATATTTTAGGTGTTCAATTCCGCAGTATGGCTACCATGGGGGGATCGGTAGCAGCAAAATTCGGTTTCTCTGATATTATTCCTGCCTTATTAGCATTACGAGCAGAAGTACGTTTGTTTGAAGCGGGCCGTATGCCGATAGAACAATATTTAACGTATGGAACAAGAGATTTATTACTTGAAATTATTGTGCCAAAACAAGAAGTACCTGTAGCGATTGAAGCATTACGGAAATCTACTTCAGATTTTCCTTATTTAACGGGATCTGCACGATTAGATGATCAAGGCTACTCGGTATATATTGGTTGTCGACCAGGTAAACCAGCATTAGCTGCGAAATCCTGCCAGATTATTAATGAAAAAGGATTGGATGCTTTGGATGAAGCGGTAATCTTGATTCAAGAGGAATTATCCTTTCAAAGTAACTCACATGCAAGTGCAGAGTATCGCTTAGAGATGGCAAAAAACATGTTTAAACGATTGGTAAAAGAGGTGGCACAATGGAAATAATGTTACAAGTGAACGGAGTGAAACGAAATATTCTCATCGAAACGGATGAAATGTTATTAGAAACATTGCGTAACTTAGGTTTTTACAGTGTACGTTGCGGCTGTGATACAACAAACTGCGGTTTATGCACTGTATGGGTAGATGGTGATCCTATATTATCTTGTGCATACCCTACATTCAGAGCTGTGGGTCATGAAATCACTACCTTAGAAGGTGTAGCAGAGGAAGCTGCAGAATTAGCGGATTGTTTGGCTGAAGAAGGGGCTGATCAATGTGGCTACTGTACAACTGGTATGATGATGAGTGCCATTGCATTAAGCCGTAAATACCCAAATGCTACTGATGAGGAAATTAAAGCTTACCTAAACAACAATTTATGCCGTTGTACTGGTTATGAATCGCATATGCGAGGGATTCGTAAATTTTTAGGAGGCAAAACACTATGAAACATTTAGGACAAAGTTATAAAAAACAGACTCCACAACGATTTTAAGTGGTAAAGCCGCCTATACAGAAGATTTTATTCCATCCAATGCCTTATGTATTAAGATACTTCGCAGTCCTCATGCCTTTGCTAAAATTGTAGATATTAATATTGACGCCGCTTTAAAAGTACCTGGTGTGGAAGCAATATATACCTATAAAGATGTGCCACAAACTCGATTTACCTTAGCTGGTCAAAGCTATCCAGAGCCATCTGCGTATGATATGTTGATTTTAGATCAAGTGGTTCGCTATGTGGGGGATGAAGTAGCAATAGTCGTGGCTGTGGATGAACGGACAGCATTGAAAGCTATGCCTCTCATCAAAGTAAAATATGAGGTCTATGAACCAGTCTTGGATATGCATACAGCTATCGATCATCCTAGCATCATTCACGCTGAAGATGACTTTCACTATAACTTCCCAGTAGGGGGAGATCCTAAGCGAAATATTGCTTGTTCCTATAGTCATGTAGTGGGTGATTTAGAAGCAGAATTGGCAAAATGTGATTATGTGGTAGAAGAGTCTTACTTTGACCAAGCTACCTTACAATCCGCCATGGAAACTTTTAGGACCTTTGCTACCATAGACCAATTTAATCGTCTTGTGATTACGAGTTCGACACAGGTACCATTCCATATTCGTAGACATGTGGCGCATGCTTTGGGGCTTTCTGCGGCTCAAATTCGCGTTATCAAACCTCGTATTGGTGGCGGATTTGGTTCTAAGCAAACAGGTTGTACAGAAATGTTCCCAGCTTTTGTCACATGGAAATTAAAAAACCATCCTATATCGTATACGATCGTCACGAAGCGAATAACTGTTCCACTAGCCGACATGCAAGGGATTGGAAAGTTCGTGTAGGTGCCACAAAAGATGGTATTATCCAAGTTATCGATATGGTGGCTGTATCCGATGCAGGAGCACACGGTAGCCATGCATTGACAACTTTCACAGCAGGAGAACATAAATCCTTGCCTCTATATAACAAAACGAAAGCGATTCGTTATGAATCTAATGTAGTGTACACAAACCATATGCCAGGCGGCGCGTTCCGTGGGTATGGTGCTACAGAAGCCTTGTGGCCGTTGGAGTGTGCTATTACAAAATTGGCTCATACAATGGGTGTAGATGAAATCGAACTACGCTTGAAAAACTTAATTGGTGTAGGGGAAACTGCGCAATCCTTCCATCCAGGTGAAGTGTTGGCATCTGGTCTATTGAAAGAAGCCATCCAAAAAGCGAAAGAAATGTCTAACTGGGACAATCGTCCAAAATCATGGAAAATCGATGATCGCCATAGGGGCGGTTTAGGGGTTGCCTTAGCCTTCCAAGGGTCGGGTATTGCCAATATTGACTCTGCCTCTGTAGAAGTGCGCATGCTTGATGATGGTACGTATATGTTATTTACAGGGTCGACAGATATGGGGCAAGGCTCCAATACGGCGTTAGCACAAATTGCTTGTGAAACTTTGGGCTGTCCCATGGATATGATGGTTGTCTATGAAGCAGATACTGACGTAGTACCATTCGATCCGGGCTCCTATGCATCGAGTACGACTTATGTGACAGGTACAGCTACGAAACTGGCTTGTGATGAGTTGAAAGAAAAAATCTTGCAAGAATTTGGTCGTATCTTAGAAGTGGATCCAAGTACATTATCCTTTGATGGGGAAAAAGCATGGACCGAAGATGGTTCTAAAACAATGACTACTAAAGAGTTAGCACCTAAACTTGTATCAGGCCCAAAAGGACATTACTTGAGCGGTATGGCTACTTGGGGCAGTCAAACATCTCCACCTCCTTTCATGGTGGGTATTGCAGAGGTGAAAGTAGACCTTGAAACTGGTAAAGTAACGCCTGAAAACTACTATGCGGTAGTTGACTGTGGTACTGTTGTCAATAGAAACCTAGCCACTGTACAAACAGAAGGTGGTGTTGTGCAAGGTATCGGTATGGCCTTATATGAAGAAATTCGCTATTCGTCTCGTGGTGTGTTAGAAACAAACAATTTCATGCATTATAAATTACCAACGCGGTTAGATACTGGTAATGTTCATGTAGACTTTGTGGAATCCTATGAACCAACTGGTGCTTACGGTATTAAATCGATTGGGGAAGTTGTTATCAATACATCTTGTCCAGCTATTCAAGGGGCTATCTTGAATGCTACAGGTGCTGAGGTAACTACATTGCCAATGATTCCAGAACGCGTGTATATGGCGTTACAAAAAAATAAGTAGAGTAAGTAATAGGAGAGTCAAGATGAGTGATAGGAAGTACTGGGAGTCCTTACTAGAACCTGGCATACTTGCTGTCGTAGGGGCTGGTGGCAAAACAACTGTTGTATCTAAACTAGGTGCTGTGGCAGTTAGTCTAGAGCGACCAGTAGTGGTAACGACTACAACAAAGATGGGATCTGAACAAGTGGCTCCTTGGAACCCCTACTATGGGGATGACCTAACACTTGGTGAAACTCATATAGAACAACAATTGGTACAAGGACGGATGGGTTCTTGGTTTCAATCCGTAGCAGGCCATAAGGTACTAGGATTAGATCCAGAGTTGCTAGATAGAGTACAAGAGCGTCATCCAGATTGGTCGATTATCATAGAGGCAGATGGAGCGAAAACCAAGTGGTTAAAAGCCCCTAAATTTCACGAACCAGTGATACCGACTAAAACGGCAACTACCATTGCAGTAGTGAATATGCAGGTGTTAGGCAAACCGCTCACAGAGGACTATGTGCATCGCATAGAAGAAGTACAGGCTATCATGGAGGTTCCACTAGGGGATAGGATAACTCCAGAAGGAGTTGTAAGACTGCTACGACACGAGCAAGGTGTCTTTCAATATGCTCGGGGGAAACGAATTGTATTCTGTACAGGTTGTGATACGGTGGATTCAACAGTGGTGGATGAATTTTTACAAGCTTTGCAATCCCTTTCATTGCACAAAGTGGTCTTGGCTAATGGATATCGTGAAAATTGTTGTATACAAAGGATACTAACATGGCAATAGGATGTGTATTATTAGGGGCTGGACAATCGAAACGTATGGGATGTGCTAAGCAATTGTTGACCTATCAAGGACATACCTTACTAGAGAGTGCCCTCTCGAAGTATAGCAGGATACAACCTCTAGCGGTGGTTATTGATCCATGTATGGGTGTGGAGGATATGGTGCATAAGGTGCAGGGGATTCCTGTGCCTAATGAGCATCCACAATGGGGGCAGGGTACATCTATCCGATTAGGAGTAGAGGCCTTATTGCAATGGGAACATACACAGAAAGAACGTTTAGAGGCAATCGTATGTGGTGTGATTGACCAACCTCTATTGAATGTGCAAGTCATTGACGACTTGTGTAACACTTTCAGAGACATTGGCGACGAGAAATCCATTATACAGCCACAGTATGGACCACACCAAGAACGAGGTAATCCCGTAGTATTTGGGAGATATTGGGCGGATGCATTACGCTTAATTCCTGGAGATATGGGAGGTCGTGTCATTTTGAGAGGTGAAGGAGCTCCTCATGTTACATATGTATGGCTTGAAAGGCAATGTACTATGCATAGTGGTATAGATGTTGATACGAAAGAAGACTATGACCGTATTGTGAGCGAAGGAGGACGTTATGAAACCAATGATTCTCATCCGTAGTGGTGGAGATGTGGCATCTGGCGCTATTTATCGATTGTGGCGAGCAGGGTATCCTGTGGTGATTAATGAAATTGCGATTCCTACCATGATTCGTAGAGAAGTGTCCTATGGGAATGCAGTGCATCGAGGGGAAATGATCTTAGAGCGATTGCGCTCACGTCATGTACCCTTACAAGATGTAGCGAAATTATTAGCTAGTCGGGAAGCAATTCCTGTGGTCACTGAGCCTTATGAAACAGTACTAACCACGATGAAGCCAACTATTGTAGTAGATGCCATTTTGGCGAAGCGAAATGTGGGAACTCAAAAAAGTGATGCTCTTTTAGTCATTGGATGCGGTCCCGGATTCAATGCTGGCAAGGATGTGCATGTTGTAGTTGAAACTATGCGTGGTCATACCTTAGGACGATGTATTTATGAAGGTCCAGCTTTAGCCAATACGGGGATTCCTGGCAATGTGGGAGGCTATACTCATGAACGAGTGATAAAGTCCCCAACGGAAGGTCTATTTGTAGCGAAAAGTCATATTGGAGATCAAGTAGAGGCGGGTTCTATCATAGGCTATGTAGAGGATGTACCAGTGCATGCAAAAATTAAAGGTACTTTACGAGGTATCTTAGCCTCTAATATATTAGTAACGAAAGGCTTTAAATTAGCGGATGTGGACGCACGATGTGAAGAGAGCCATTGCTTTACTATATCAGATAAAGCATTAGCTGTCGGCGGTGGTGTGATGGAGGCCATCACTGCTTGGGAATATGAGCAGATAAAGGAGTAGTACCATGAATCTGATTGATATTGCGCAAGAACGTATGGCAAAGGATGAATCATCGTTGATTGTAACGATTTTATCTGGAGAGCGACAAGGCGATAAAGTGATGTATAGCCATACTGGTGACGTGGTGTATGGCAATGCTATTGAAGGCTTTACAGTACCTCAAAGAATAGAACCACAATTATTTTCTGTTGAAGATATGGAATGTTTCCTACAACCAGTAGAAAAAGATCCAGAAGTTCTCATACTAGGGGCTGGTCACGTAAGCCGTTGTGTGGCTGACCAATTTTTATTCATTGGTTGTGGCGTTACCGTAGTTGATGACCGAGCGGAATACTTACAAGAACACTTTTTTGATTCTCGTGTAAAACGAGTGCATTTAGATTTTAAATCATTAAAGGATAATTTGAATCTTCATGCCTATACAGGCATAGTGGTAGTCACTAGAGCTCATGAGTTCGATAGTATATGCTTGCACCAAGTGCGTCATGTGTTGCCAACCTATGTGGGTGTGATGGGCAGTCAAAAACGTATTTTCCATGCTTTTGAAGTGTTGAAAGAAGAAGGTTGGACACAGCAAGAGCTAGATATGTTATATGGTCCTATTGGATTAGATTTAGGAGCCCAAACACCAGAAGAGATAGCACTATCCATCGTAGCAGAATACATGGCGGTGTCCTATCGTAAACAAGGTGGTTTTTTATCGAAAAAGAGGTATGCACATGAAGTATGAGTTTATAGAATATCTACAACAACATAAGCAAGATACATTGGCAGTGACAACGATTTTACAAACTCATGGCTCTACACCACGTAAAGCGGGTACTACTATGATTGTGCATCCTGATGGATCTATTTTTGGCACCATTGGTGGTGGCCGTGCGGAAAATGAAATTCGTTTGAGTGCGGTAGATGCATTAAAAAAGAAAGAACGTTTTCGTCGTATTTATGTGGATTTGAACGATGATGTGGCGATTAAAGAAGGTATGGTCTGTGGCGGTAACATGGATGTACTTATCGAAACTTACCATGTATAACCAATAGGTTTACTAGAAAAAATACCAATATAGGATACAATAAAAGGGTACATGCATGAGCATGTACCCTTATTTGTATTAGAAAGGATAGGAGATATTCTATGCTGTTTCAATTACAAACTACATTAGCCACATTACGGTTCTTAGATATCGTAGATATTATATTTGTAGCGACGCTATTTTATTGGTTATATCGTCTAGTTAAAAATACAAGAGCCTTAGGCTTATTAAAAGGCTTGGGCGTGTTAGTTGTTCTTAATATTGTGGCACACTTCATGGGTTTGCATACCATAAGTTGGATTATGCAACAAAGTGTGGCAGTCCTTATGATTGCGTTACCCATTGTGTTTCAGCCAGAATTACGACGCCTCTTGGAACAATTGGGTAGTGGTACTGGATTTTTCTCATCCCGTACTAAAATTTCTAAAGAAGAACTCACATCCATTGTGAAAGAAGTAGTCATTGCTTGCCGTAGTATGTCTCGTCGCAAGATAGGGGCTCTCATGGTCTTTGAAAGAAATATGAAATTAGACGTATTATCTATGCAAGGGACTCGTATTGACGGGCTCGTGACTAGTGAATTGTTGATGAATTTATTTTATCCTAAATCTCCTCTCCATGATGGAGCAGTGATTATTCGTAATGGTCGTATTGAGACTGCCGCAAGCTTACTTCCAGTCAGTCAAAATCGTGATGTGAGTAAAGAATTGGGTACACGACACCGTTCAGCCTTGGGGCAAAGTGAAGAAAGCGATGCCTTAGTGGTAGTGGTTAGCGAAGAGACGGGGCAAATTTCTTATGCCTTAGGAGGGCAGATTCACCGTGGTGTCACAGAAGATACGTTGCGCACAGTTATGTTGTCCTTATTGGAGCCAACACCAAGTGCAGTCAGTTCTTTACTTAAGATAAAACGAGGTGAATCGAAATGATGCATTGGATAGTAGGATTAAAACATAATTGGGGAATGAAGTTATTTTGCTTATTTTGCGCTATTGGTATGTGGGTGTATGTAATGAAGGATCAAAACCCTATCATTGAAATGACCTATACCGTACCAGTACAAGTGCAAAACTTGGATCCCAACTATTTAGTAGAAGGTGTACCTACGGAAGTGCGTGTCCATTTACGAGGACCTCGCAATGCTATCTTTGATATTAATCCGTCTGTACTGAAAGCCTATGTAAATTTAAAGAATGCTCATGTAGGA
Organism: Veillonella sp. oral taxon 780 str. F0422; assembly: GCF_000221605.1. Taxonomy (NCBI): domain Bacteria; kingdom Bacillati; phylum Bacillota; class Negativicutes; order Veillonellales; family Veillonellaceae; genus Veillonella; species Veillonella sp. oral taxon 780. The sequence goes on from NZ_AFUJ01000023.1 coordinate 97,100, forward strand.
CAGGAAAATATAGCCATTAACTTTACAGCACCTACAGGGACTTTCATTGACAGTATGACCCCTGAAAATGTAACCGTTACGGTGGATGAATATATGGTAAAAGAATTGCAAGTGCAGGCACAACCATTGGGGACAGTGCCTAATGACATTGCCATTAAAGAGTCTAAAATTATGCCTACGACGGTAACTATTGCGGGGCCAGCTCACCTTGTGAGCAAGGCTACCTATGCGGTGATTCGGATTAATTTAGATAAACATCGTGAAAGCTTTACTGAAGTAGGGGAAATTCTGCCAGTAGATACATCTGGAAATGTGGTAGAAGGTCTTACGGTTACACCAAAGGGAGCTCAAATTCAATATGATTTAGAGCGTATTCGTATGGAGAAAAAAGTACCTGTTCAAGCCAATGTAGTAGGTAATGTACCAGTTGGATATACAGTGAAACGAGTGGTAGTGGAACCAAAAGAATTGACGATTGTAGGAAAAGAATCCATTTTAAATGGTATTGATGGGGTGAAAACCATTGATATTCCAGTCAATGGTGCTACAGGTAGTTTTACGGGGAACTATAGCTTTGTATTACCAGAAGGTGTGGCTACGTCGACAGACCGAGTTGTAGTAAAAGTAGAAATAGAACCTCATATGTAGGAGATAGTCATGTTACGTATCATAAACTTTCGGATACCCGTACAAGATGCTGAACGGTTAGAAGAATTATTGATTAAAAAATATAGCCCTTTACAAGGACGTATTACAGCAATTCATGTGGTACGACGGGCTGTGGATGCGAGAAAGAAACCGCATATTACTTTCGTGTACACTATGTTCTTAGAAGTAGACCAAGAACAACAATTGATGAAAAAACTAAGTCGGTATAAAGATATTACTTTGATGGAACCTGAAATGCCGGAACCTATTGTGCGTGGTACTATGCCTATGCAACATCGACCAGTGGTGGTAGGTTTTGGACCGGCGGGCATGCTAGCGGCCTTTTACTTAGCTCGAGAAGGGTATCGTCCTATCGTGTTAGAACGAGGTCAAGATGTAGACCAACGTACCTTAGATGTAGAACAGTTTTGGAAAGAAGGTATTTTCAAACCTGAATCGAATGTACAGTTTGGTGAAGGTGGAGCAGGTACCTTTTCAGACGGTAAATTAACCACTCGTGTAACCCATCCAAGACTTCATGAGATTGCTACGTACTTTGTAGAATTTGGAGCTCCTGAAGAAATTTTATATAAACATAAACCCCATGTAGGCACAGATATTTTGCGCCATATGGTAAAAGCTATGCGACAGCAGATTATTGCATGGGGCGGAGAAGTCCGTTTTGGTGCGCAAGTTACAGATATTGAAGTACAAGACCAAGTTGTAACCGGTGTTGTTATTAATGGAATAGAACGAATCTCTGCAGATATTGTGATGTTAGGAGTTGGTCATAGTGCACGCGATACCTATCGTATGCTCTATGACAGAGGTGTTCATTTAGAGGGGAAATCTTTTGCTATTGGTGTTCGTATCGAGCATGATCAAGATGTGATCGACACGTCACAATACGGAGTACATCCAGCAGATATTGGCTTAGGAGCTGCAGAATATTCCTTGGTGTATCACGATAAAGAGCAAGATCGTTCTTGCTATAGTTTTTGTATGTGCCCAGGGGGACAAGTGGTTGCCAGTGCCTCTGAAGAGGGTGGCGTTGTGACCAATGGCATGAGTTTATACGCTCGTGATAGTGGCATTGCGAATAGTGCTTTGGTGGTTACTGTAGGTCCTCGTGACTTTGGAGAGCATCCATTAGCTGGGGTGGACTTTCAACGAAAGTGGGAAGAGCAAGCTTTTATCGTAGGAGGATGCAATTACCATGCGCCAATTCAGACGGTAGGGCATTTCTTAGGTCGTACAGAGACAAATGATGTACAACGTGGGGCATATAGCTATGAACCTGGTGTGACACCAGCAGATATTCGCCAATGCTTGCCAGAGTATGTGACGAATACATTAGCGGAGGCGTTGCCATATTTTGGGCGACGCATACAAGGTTTTGATGCGGACCATGTGTGTATGACTGGGGTGGAAACACGAACATCAGCACCGCTTCGCATCGTGCGAGACGAAAATAGACTTTCACAGTCCACGAAGGGATTATATCCCATCGGGGAAGGTGCAGGATATGCAGGAGGCATCATGAGTGCCGCTTTAGATGGGGCAGAAACTGCCATACTAATTATGAATACATATGGCCCTTTGAAAGGAGATCATCATGAGTAGATTATTCGGTACAGATGGGGTACGAGGTTTAGTTAATGAATTTTTAACGCCAGAGTTGGCCTATCATTTAGGTCGTGCAGCGGCGTCTTACTTTGGACAATCCGTAGATCGTCCTACTTTTCTAATTGGACGTGATACACGTATTTCTGGAGGTATGTTAGAAAATGCCTTAGCCTCTGGTATCTGCGCTGTAGGTGGGGATGTGATTATTTTAGGGGAAGCACCGACACCTGCGATTGCTTATTTAGTGCGTCAAAAAGGATGTACTGCAGGGGTTGTCATTTCTGCATCCCATAATCCGTATCCAGATAATGGTATTAAATTCTTTGATGGTAATGGCTTTAAATTACCAGATGCAGTAGAAGATGAAATTGAAAAATTATGTACAGCTAGCGCAGATGATTGCTTGCCACGACCAACAAAAGGTGATATTGGTCAAATCTTCTATCATCAAGACTGGGTGGAAGAATATGTGAACTTCGTAGTATCCACTAGCGATATGCTAACTGGCTTGAAGGTAGTCTATGACGGAGCCCATGGGGCAGCTTCTTACGTGGGACCTAAGATCCTTCGCCAATTAGGAGCAGAGGTAGTTGCTATCAATGTAACACCAACAGGCACGAATATTAATGACAATGCAGGATCTACTCATTTAGAAGGCTTACAAGAGGCAGTGCTGAGAGAAGGTGCTCAGGTTGGTATTGCCAATGATGGTGATGCAGACCGCTGCTTGATGGTGGATGAAAAAGGTCAAGTCTTAGACGGTGACCAAATTATGCTGCTTTGTGGTTTACATTTGAAAGAACAAGGAAAACTAAAAGAGAACATGATTGTAGGCACTGTGATGAGTAATATTGGCTTTCACAAGGCTGCCAAAGAATTGGGTATGCAAACATGCAGCACTGCTGTAGGGGACCGCTATGTATTGGAAAAAATGCTAGCTGAAGGGTATTCGATTGGTGGTGAACAGTCTGGACATGTCATCTTCTTGGATTACAATAGCACTGGCGATGGTTTATTGACGGCAGTACAAACCTTATCTATTATGAAAGAAAAAGGAAAATCCCTATCGGAGCTAGCTGGTTTGATGACAAAGTACCCACAATTATTGGTGAATGTACGCGTCTTAACCAAAGCAGGTTGGGAAACGAATACAGCTATCCAAGATGCCATCAGTGAAGCAGAAGAAGAACTGGGTGCTAATGGTCGTATCTTAGTGCGTCCATCTGGTACTGAGCCATTGATTCGCGTTATGGCAGAAGGTCCAGACCAAGACCAATTGGATGAATTATGTAACCGTATTGGCGATGTAATCCGCATTGAACAAGGAGAAGCCTAATGTTTCGATTAGTGACGGATGAAGAAACCTATGAACAGGGAACTTGGTCCGATGTAGAGAAGGTATTACATCAAATTGTAGCAGATGAGCGTGTATTCTTTAGCTTGTTTTGGGACACACCAAAAGAAAACTGCCACTTTGTCCAAGCCATTATGGATGAAGATCATCCAGATCAATTAAATTTGGAAATAGCTTTAGATATAGAGGGCTATAATCATATGTATGTAAAACGATATGTCACTACCAAGTGGTGTATAGAGACTTTACAATCCATGGATAGAGAGAGTCGTATACCAGATGTAACCGATTGGGAGTTCGTTGGAGCATTCCCACAAGGATAGACTTTTACATATACAAAAAGAGGAAAGTTGATAATTTTTAATCAACTTTCCTCTATTTTATTTATGGGCTATTTTGTTACAGTCCTATTGTATTGGGAACTAGTTTGTTATAGCTTTTTCATGGTTTAGTTATAGATTATTCTGCAATCGGTGCTTGTAATAATTGATTGCCTGTATCCATGCCAACTGGAGCAGGACTTACCAAATATAAGCAAAGTACGATGAGGATGGTTAAACCGATGATTAACCAAGAGAATTTACCAGACTTACTGAATCCGTAGTATCCAAACATGCGGATACCGAAAGCACAACCAACGGCAGCAATTAAGGAGGCCAAAGAGAATTGATTTTCTAGTACAAACAGAACCATGGTACCAGCAAAAGCACCAATCACTGTGACCATAGGCACAATGCGATCAAATGGAGATGGGAAATTTCGTTTTACCCCATGAATATAGGAGGAGATTTCCAATCCGAATAGACCTAATAGTAGGGATAAGGATGGCCAAACAGCAGTCCAAGATTGCCGCATAGCATAGCGATTAGCACCTACATAGTAGGCAAACCAAGTTAAGCCTAACATGGCAATACCTACCAAAAGGAAGTACCAAGTATCAGGAATATGACGGTATGCTAAGACACCAACAATAGTCCAACCAGCCGCAAGTAAGGAGGAAACTCCAATTTGTCGTAGGGTAGGACGCTCTGCTTGTGGAATGCGTTTGTATAAGGCTGCACCTAATTCCAAGATAAAGAAGAAAATAAATAAACCGATAGATAAGTGCGGAGATACGAGACTTAATCCAAAAGAGATAACAAGAGGGATCGCTAACTTCCAACCTGGAAAGAAGGTCAACTCTTTAAAATCTAATCGTACATCCTGTGTTTCTAAGGTGAATGTATTATACAAAGTGAATGTCAACATAAATGACACAACTTCTACTGGTGTAGCACCCCAATATAATAGGGTCGGTACCAGTAAGAATGAGATGGTAATCCCCGTAAACCGGGAGATAAACGCTGCTACGATACCTATCGTAAAGTAAGGTAGTAGGGCAAAGATATACTCCATGATGAACTCCTTTTCAAATAATGATAGACTTACTTTTAGTATACGTTACTTTAGAACGCATAGCAAGGATATCAATGGATAGATTTTTCTTTAGGTAATATATCTTTTACAATGCGACGAATCGTTTCTGGATGGCATCCGTAATGGGTGGCAATTTCAGCTATGGAAAGTCCTTCTCGTTGGTGGAAGATCTGTATAGCATGGGCGAAGTCGCGGATACGTCGTGCTTTTTGATAGACCCCATGACGGATTAATAGATTACGAATAGTATGATACTTAGTCTGATAGGTGCTCGCTAATTGTTGTAAGGAGGTACCTTGTACATAGTCAGAAATAATGGAGTATGTAGGAAGTTGATCTTTATTCCCACGTAATATAATCCCTTGTTCTCGTAATCTCGAGGCAATGGTAGAGGCTTTGACATCATATAGTTTACCAATATGAATGGTAGAGAGTTTGTGTTGTGTATAGAGATGACAAATATCATCGATAGGTAAGTCAATGCGTTTCATACTATTTCGAAGAGGAATACCATGACGTTGTAAGATATGAATAATCGTAGAAGGTGCCACCTGTAATTCTCGACCAATCATGGCGGCACTAGATCCTTTATCGTAGGATTCTAGGATATAGGAGATAGGTAATGCTGTTAGGGAAGAACTAGGGCGAGGTTCTTTTAGGTGCCATTCATGTAAACGGCTATAGATGGTTCGAGAGGACACATGAAAGTGCTGGGCGATGGCGTCGATGGATGTACCACTTGTATAGAGTGCAATTAGTTCTTCTTTGGGAATGCAGGGAGTTCTATTGTGAAAAGGAATCTCATAGTCTCGTAGGCGTTGACAAATAGTGGTTTGACTGCAGTGTAATTGCTTGGCAATAGTGCTTGTGCTTATGTGTTTCGTCACATATAGGTGGTATAGTAATTCATAAGGAATGGGAATAATGAACTTTTTTTGCTGCCTCATAAGATGCCTCCTTGTGAAAGATAGATTACTTTCAGTATGCATAGAATGAAGCATGTTGTCCACTCACTGTTAGGAGGGTGTATGACTGGTAGGAAATTTTCTATCACCTATGGAGGAAGGAGACGACTATCGTGTATAATAAAAGGAACAGTTTTAATGATAGAAGGAGATACTATGAAAGATATGATTCATTATATTGCGATGCTACCAGCTATCGCTATTGCTATATCTATATTTAACTATGCTCAGGCGAAGATGGCCATCCACCTAGGGGATACGACACCGAGACAATGGGGGCGAGATACAATCAATCCTTTTGCTCATATTGATTTGCTTGGTATTTTGGTGATGCTCATTGCTAGCGTAGGGTGGAGTAAACCAATTCCATTTTCACCGTATCACTTTAAAAATCCACGGACAGGGATGATACAAATTGCTTTAGCAGGTCTAGGCGCTAATATTTTAGTGGCATTCTTAGCCTATGCTGGTATGTCTGTGGCTATGCAAGTCAGCACAGTGAGCACAGGTTTACAAATGGTTATGTCCTATATTGTGACACTGTGCATCGGATTTGGTGTCTTTAACATGTTACCAGTGCCTGGCTTTATAGGATTTTATGTGCTATTGCAATATGTGCCTTATGAATGGCAAGAAAAATTATTGGGCGCTCAGTTATGGTTCTTTATCGGTATTTTGGTATTGGGACAATTTGGATTCTTAGGAGCCATCATCCGTCCAGTATTTGCAGTGATTTTAGGTGTTTTTGAAAGTATAGTTCAGTTGATTCTATAACAGAATAGTATGCGTTTTTTGTATATATAGATAGTTATTGTATTTGGTTATAGAAATAATTCATAATTAAAAATAAATCTTGCTAGTCATTCTCAGAAGGTGTAGAATAAAAGCGTTATAAATTTTATATTTCATAGGAGGGTATCCATCATGAAAAAAGTAAGTTAGCAATTCTTGCATTAGCTTTAGTAGGTGCAGTTTCTGTAGGTACAAATGCGTCTGCACATGGCGTATGGTTTGCAGAACGTATTGATCAACCAACATTAGTATTAGGGGAAGGTCCTGTAGATAACGGATATATGCCATCTATGGTAAAAAGTTTTGAAGCATATGATGTAGCGTATAATCCGCTAAACGTGAAAGTAATTCCTCATGAGCACAATGTAACTATCGAAAAAAATGAAATGTTAGGTACAACAGCAACTACATTTGACTATGGTTACTTTACAAAAGATAAAGACGGCAAAATGCATAAAGCTATGATGAAAGATGTACCAAATGCGGTAAAATCTACTCATGCAGTAAAATACAATGTAAACTACTGGAATGCAGCAGTAAAACCTGAACGTTTGAATATGCCAATCGAAATCGTTCCAAGTGTTAACCCATTGACATTGCGTAAAGGCGACACTTATGAAATCCAAGTGTTCAAAGATGGCATGCCTTATGCTAACGCTCCATTGATCAAAGACGTTCTTAACGACTTGACTAATGAAAGCCAAGCTGACGCACAAGGTAAAGCAATGGTTACAGTAGCTGCTAACGGCGTGAACGTAGTAGGCGTAGAAGTAGCATTCCCAACTGAAACAAAAGGAGAACAAACTAAATACTTCTCTAGCTTGTCCTTTACAATTCAACCAGAATAAGACGTCTCTTGTAACGCTATGCAGTCTGTGGCGTCCTTAACTGAATATAGAAAAGGGAAGCCCATGGCATACTCCTTCACAAACGGTATTTCATAATGTGTCGTTTCTTGCGATGCTATGAAAACTTGTGGCACGCATTGAGTGGTTACATGAACGAGCGCGACACATTCCTCCACAAACTGATCCTACGGTAGGTTTGCTCCGGAATATGTCGCGCTCGTTTTGTATTTGTGTAATTCAGTCAATATGGGTGCCACAAGTTTTCTACGCGTAACTGCGTTCCTCAGGGGATGTTGTTTGTTCGGGGGCACACCGTGCTCTTTTTTTGTTTGTCCTATTTAGTCAGTATGATCGGCCACAAGTTTTCTACTCATCACTGTGTTCCTTAAGGAAAATCAAATCATAATATAAACGATTTGATAAATTTTGTGATATAATAAGTTTATAGAAGGGTCGCCGACGTGAGTTGGGCTCATCTCTTCCTAATATGGGAGGAGGTGGTACTATGACGAAGTATGAAAAGATTAGCTTAATCATTTCTATTTTGACATTGGTAGTTAACATCATTGCCTTATATAAGTAAGCAATGAAAACGCCTAACGTAAAAGAGGTCTCTCATACCTCAACACGTTAGGCATCATCACATTTTTTAGTTGCTTGAGATGAGCCTAACGCCTCAGACACGTTGATGGCTCTTCTTGTTATATGTATATTGTAGCATACTTCTAGAAAAAATACTACTTGTTTTGCTAGTTAGTCTGTGAATTGTCACTTGTAACGCTATGCAGTCTGTGGCGTTCTTAACTGAATATGATAAAGGGAAGCCCATGGCATACTCCTTCTCAAACGGTATTTCATAATGTTTGTTCAGGAGCACGCCATGGGCTTCTTGTGTTTGTGTGATTTTGTCAGTACGATCCGCCACAAAGGCTGCTACGCCTAACTGCGTTTCTCTAGGAAGGTATGTGTATCATAATGAGATTTAAATGATTGTTGCTATAATTACACTGGTAGGAAATATTATAGGGATTATGGTATTTTTAAATAATTGTATGGATAGGTGGCGTATTGTATGCTATCGTACTACATTATGTATGTGGTATAATTTAGTTAAACTAAAGAGCGAGGTACATCTATGCAATTCAAAGAGTTTCAGGAACTGAGTATTCAGGATAATTTTATCTTTGAAAAGGTGATGCGTGAGAAGTCGATTTGTAAGGAATTATTAGAACGGTTGTTGGAGATTTCAATTTTTGATATTGCGTATATTGAAACAGAAAAGACAATGGAATCTGGTCTTGATGATAAAGGTGTGCGCTTGGATGTGTATGTGAATGATAATAAAGGAACTATCTACAATATTGAAATGCAAACGTATAAGAATATGCATGAGTTAGTAAAACGGTCGCGGTTTTATCATAGTGCGATTGACAATTATTCTATGGAAAAGGGCGCTGACTATATGACGTTGAATGATTGTTTTGTTATCTTTATCTGTACGTTCCCTATATTTTCTGGAAAGCGTCATAAGTACACGTATACAAAAAATGTACAGAAGAAGTGGACAGAGAGTTGGGAGATGGGCTAACTACAATATTTTTAAGTACTAAAGGAGAAATGAACGATGTTTCGGAATTATTACAGAATTTTTTAGACTATGTAGATGGCAGACCACCAGTAGATGGTTTGTTACAACAGATGGATGAGATTGTGCATGTAGTGAAGCAAAGTAAGGAATGGAGGGGCGAGTATATGAAGTTAGAAATGGATCGGAAGAAATACTGGCGTGAGGGAAAAGAAGAAGGTACGTTAGAGGCTATTATTGGTATGTTACGTGAAAAATTATCGGTAGAGATGATTGCCCGTATTACGAATATGTCTGTAGAGCAGGTGATTCGAATTGGAAAAGAGCATGCGCTCCTATAAATCGTCACTTGTAACGCTATGCAGCCTGTGGCGGTGGTATCTAAATATGATAAAGGGAAGCCCATGGCATACTCCTTCTTAAAAGGTATTTCATAATGTTTGTTCAGGAGCACGCCACGGGCTTCTTGTATTTATGTGATTTTGTCAGTACGATCTGCCACAAGGCTGCTACGCCTAACTGCGTTCCTCAGGGGAGATTGCATTAAAATATAAACGATTTGCTGAATTTTGTGATATACTATGTGCATAGGAGAGTCACCGACGTGAGTTGGGCTCATCTCTTCTTACTATAGGAGGAGATGGTACTATGACACTATTCGAAGTTTGATGTTATTAATTCAGTTCGGATTGCTTGTTGTAGCAGTTTTGACTTATATACAAATGTAAGTGAAAAGCCTAACGTCAAAATAAGTGTTGGCAGCACTTATACACGTTAGGCATCATCACTTTTTTAAGTTGTTTGAGAGGAGCCTAACGCCTCAGAAACGTTGATGGCTCTTCTTGTTCATGTCTATATTCTAGCATACTTCTAGAAAAAATATTACTTGTTTCGCTAGTTACCCTATGGCATTCTTAACTGAATATAGAAAAGGGAAGAGCGCGGTATACTCCTCACAAACGGTATTTCATAATGTTTGTTCGGAGCACACCGTGCTCTTCTTGTGTTTGTGTGATGTAGGTAATAAGAACCGCCACACAGTTTCTACTCGTAATAGTATTCATTAGGATGGAATTTTGAGTTGGAGTCCCGTACTATGGTATACTAAAGGCAATATATGCATAGTCCATGTGTAGGGCATAGGCATGGATCTGTGCTGTGTAGCAGATAGAATGATAAACTGTAGGTATCCTATAGCAAGTTTATATAGTGAAAGTATGTGTAGGAAAGGTGTAAGCATCATGGATAAGATGAAGTTAGAGACGGCGAATGTAGTAGCGAATAATGTGGAGCGTATTGGGGAATTATTTCTGAATTGCATTACGGAGTCTTAGGATGAGAATGGTCAGTTAAAATGGGCTATTAATTTTGAGATGTTACGCAAAATGTTATCGGAGGATGTAGTGGATGGAAAGGAAGCTTATGAGTTTACTTGGGTTGGCAAGAAAGCATCCATCGTAGAGGCGAACAAACCGATTCGCAAAATATTACGCCCTTGCAAGGAAGAAAGTGTGAACTGGGATACAACTGAGAATTTATATATCGAAGGTGATAACTTGCAATTGCTGAAATTATTGCAAGAAAGTTATCTTGGTAAAGTAAAAATGATTTATATTGATCCACCGTACAATACGGGGAATGATTTTATCTATAACGATGACTTTAAAATGGATCGAGATGACTATGCAGAGGAAGCTGGCGAATACGATGACGTAGGGAATCGGATGTTTAAGAATGAAGAAACCGCAGGACGATATCATTCTGATTGGTGCTCTATGATCTATTTTCGAGTGTTACTATCACGTAATTTATTGTGCAATGATGGAATTATTTTTATCTCAACTAATGATAGTGAGCTGAGTTCTTTAATAAACATATGTGGCGAGTTTTTTTGGACAGGAAAATATTATAGCAACATTAATTTGGGATAAAAGTGTTAGTGCTCAGTCTGGAATTTACAAGGGTTATTATGAATATATTCTTGCTATTGAAAAGAATATCAAAAATATTAAGGCTCCTAGATCTCTTGATGATGAATTCGAAGCTGCAGCTATAAAAAAGTTTAAGGTAGACATCTAGCTTCTTTATTTACATTTCCAAAAGGAACTAAGTTTAATGCTCCTGATGGCACCACTTTATCTGGTAAAGCAGGGGATACGATAAACTTTAATATAATTGATGGGAAAATGGTTGCAAAGGACAATAAGCTTGTTGAAGATGTTACTATTGAGGCAGAATTCACACAAATAAATCAGATGGAACAGTATTTTTATGGCGATAAAGAAAAACTTGTTGATTCAAATAGTCAAAAAATTGTAGAGTTTTTCTTTAACTCTACAGGAAAAATACAAGTGAAAAAAATTCGTGGAGTTGAATCACCGCAAACAACATGTAATTTTGGAACACAAGCTTCTGCATCTAATGCTCTTGCCACTCTATTTGAATTGGATGAACCTCCATTTAGCTTGCAAAAACCAATTGAGATATTACTTGATTTTACAAGACGATTTACCAGCGATGATGATATTATACTAGATTTCTTTTCCAGGTTTCGTGTCATAATAATGTCACAGGCAAATAATCGAGTAAATACAAGGGTTTTAGAGCTTTTACCAAAGTTTAAAATCAAAAAAATTAATTGTTGGGGTGCTATTTAGAACAGTTATTACGAAAATAAATGTTGTAAATAGTGCATGAGCATAAAGGAGGCATTCACATGTCTAAGGTGAAAAAAGACACGATTGAAGCAAAAGGTTTTGCTATTCCAATTTATACTGAAGACTTTAAAAATGACTATATAAGTTTAACGGATATTGCAAGATACAAAAATGTGCATGAACCTAAAGATGTTGTTAAAAACTGGCTAAGAGTAAGAGATACAATTGAATTTCTTGGTTTATGGGAGACTATTCATAATCCTAATTTTAAAGGGGTCGAATTCGACTCCTTTAGAAAGGAAGCAGGAACAAATGCATTCACATTATCGCCTCAAAGATGGACTGAAAATACAAATGCTATCGGTATTGTTTCTAAATCTGGGAGAGGCGGAGGAACGTTCGCTGATCCTGATATAGCAATGGAATTGGCTTCGTGGATTTCAGCAGAGTTTAAGCTCTATTTAATCCAAGATTACAAAAGGCTTAAGTTAGATGAAAATTCTAAGCTATCATTAGGTTGGAATTTGAATAGAGAAATTTCTAAGATTAACTATAAAATCCATACAGATGCAATCAAAGAATATCTATTAAAAGATCTTACCAACGAACAGTTATTCTATAAATATGCAAGTAAAGCAGATATGCTCGATGTTGACTTATCTAACAAACGAGTAAAATAGTGGCGTGAAGAAAATCTAGATTTGAAAGGCAATATGAGAGATTATGCAGGTCTGAATGAGTTACTGGTGCTTGCATGGAAAAGTTATAATGCAATTCTTATTGGTAAAGATATGGTTTAAAAAGAAAGAATGATAGAACTTAGAAAGCTTGCGAGAACTCAAATTGTGTCCTTGGAAAAATTAAATAAGAAAGCAATAAAAAAACTGGAGTATTTCGATGATTAAAAAAACAAATGAAAAAAAAATAGCGAATAAATGTCAAATTTTTACTCCCACAAATTATGTTAAAGAGTTATTGGACTCTGTTGATTATCATAAAAATATAGTAAATAAAACAATATTAGAAAATTCTTGTGGCGATGGAAATATACTTGTTGAAATAGTTAATAGGTACATTGAAGAAGCAATAGAACTTAAATTTTCTAAAAAAAAATAAAAAAAGGTTTAGAAAACAATATTTTTGGATTTGAAATTGACAAAAATCAATTTGAAAAGTGTATTTGTAACTTGAATTTACTTGTTAAAAAAATGGGATACAAGATGTTGAATGGAAAATCTATAATGAAGATTATTTAAAAAGTGAGGTAAATATACAATTTGATTTTATAGTGGGTAATCCTCCATATATAACTTACAGTAATTTATCTCAAGAGGAAAGAACATTTATTAAGGATAAATATGAAACTTGCAGACAAGGAAAATTTGATTATTGTTATGCATTTATAGAACATAGTATTAAGTCATTATCAAGTGAAGGAAAAATGTCATATTTAATACCTAGTAGTATTTTTAAAACTGTTTTTGGAAATAAGCTTAGAGAATTTATGGTTCAGTATATTGTTGAAATAAAAGATTATACAAAAGAAAAATATTTGATAATGCGTTGGTAAAGTCAGCAATTATAATAGTAGATAAAAAGGATTGTAGTGAAAAAATCAAATATATAAATATGAGTAATGATAGTGGGTTATATATTTGTAAAAAACAATTAGAAAGAAATGGGTTTTTTCTAATGAGTTTAACATTGGTAAGAAACGGTTTGGAGATTATTTCAAAGTATCTCACGTGGTAGCAACCTTGTTGAATAAAGCGTATGTAATTAATGAAGATATGTACGATGAGGTAGATGAATACTATAAGGTTGGAAAATTTATGATCGAAAAGGATGTAATTATGCCAACTGCAACACCAAGAAATATGAGATATGGTAAAGAGGAAATAATTATTTTTCCTTATAAGTATATTGATAATCAATTAATAAAATATACAGAAAAAGAATTTAAAAACTTATATCCTGGGGCTTTTTCTTACTTAACAAAATTCAAAGAAGACTTAATAAAAAGGAAATCAGATAAAAAATCAAAGTGGTTTGAGTACGGAAGAACGCAAGCACTTTTAGGAATTAAGTGTGAAAAATTACTTATATCAACTATTATTACAGATAAAGTGGCTGTATATAGACTAGATGAGGCATGTATTCCATATGCAGGGATGTACATTTCTTTAAGAGATGAACATCAGGAATATAATTTGGCTTTTGCAAAAGAAATTCTTGAAAGTGAAAATTTTATGGAATATGTAATGAAAGTGGGGATAAATGTTAGCGGAAGTTCATTGAGAATTACATCAAAAGATATTGAAGAATTTAATTTTTAACGGAGGAAATATGGAATATCTTAAATACAGTATTGAAGATAATACAATTGCAGAGCTTTTAGGTGTACAGAACTTTTCCAATGATGAGGCTGCAGTTTTAGAATTAGTTAAAAATGCATATGATGCGGGGGCGTCGGTTGTCAAATTAGAATTTGTAGATAAAACAACTCTGAAAATAACTGATAATGGAGATGGCATGGATTCAGAGGATATAAAGAAACACTGGATGCATATTGGAAAAAGCAGTAAAGGCTACGATTTCATTGATACAAATAATAATGTTAGAGTGCAAGCAGGAGCGAAAGGAGTAGGTCGTTTTGCCTTGTCTAGATTAGGTGAAAATATACAATTGTATAGTAAAAAGGCACAAAAAGATGGAGTTGTTTGGAAAACAGATTGGGATAAATCAACATTAGATTTAGATTTTAGCATAGAAAATAAAGGTACTTGTATAATAATAAACAATCTTAGAGAAAAATGGACTCTTAGGAGAATTGAAAAATTAAATAAGTACCTTGAGAAAACATATAATGATACGGCTATGAAGATACGGATTATAGCTAATGAATACGATGAATTTGTGAAGTTGCATTTTCCAAAACCTGAACCTGGGAAAAATTGTAGATCGAATATTGTACTAAAATATAATAAAGGAATACTGTCTGTATTAGTGCTTTCAGACGAATTTGATAGTGAAGCCATAAAGTATTGTTCAGAAATGGATTTAAATATATATAAAAGTGAAGTGAATATTTTTGATGAATTTGAAGGTAATGAAATTGCTGAGGTGGAAGGAGAAGAATTATTTTCTCAATTAGAGAAACTTGGGGGATTCTCTGTAAACTTACTTTTCAACTTAAACGCAACAAAGCAAGATAAAGAAAAATTTTATATAAATATTTAAGTACTGATGAAAGTGTTGATAGTGGGGTGATTCTTTATAGAAATGCTTTTAGCATATCATCGTTTGAAGGTGAAAGAGATTGGTTAGGATTAGGGAAAAGAACAAGAAAATCTCCAGCAGCGGCATCACATCCCACAGGGGCTTGGAGAGTTAGAGAAAATCAAATATCTGGATATGTATTGATTGATAAGCAACAAAATATAGTATTGCAAGATCTTATGAATAGACAAGGATTAGATGAAAATATATACTATAAATTATTCGTTCAAATTATATTAACTGGTATTAAAGAATTTGAAAGATATAGACAAAAATAATTCGAAAAATAATAAAAAAATAAAGGTGAAGAAGCACCTATAAAAAAATATCAGATGAAATTGTTAAAAATCCTAAAAGGATAGAAAATTTAGATAAAAGTGAACAGGATGAGCTTATTAATGAACTAAAATTATTTAAACAAGATAGTAAAAATTTGAACAAGAGAAAGCAAATGTAGAAGCAAGGTATAAATATGATGTTAGAATTTTAAATGCTCTAGCAACCTCAGGAATGAAGGCTACATCAATAGCACATGAAATAAATAACGACAGAAATCAAATGGAACCATCCTATGATGACATCGTTAATGCTTTAAAAAATATAGGGTTTGGGAAATTGTTAATAGTCCAGAGAATAGAGAAATTGCGTGTGAAGATATACCAGGTTTATTAGAAAATAATCATATTGCAGTAAAAAAATACTGAGATTTATTGATGCGATTTTAGAAAAAGTAGAAAAAAATCAATTTTTTTCGAAATGTTTAAATATAAAAGAAATTTTAAATCAAATATTAGAAGGTTGGAAAAAGATTATTCTTGGTTACGTATAGAAACGTGTATAGATGATAAAGTAGAATTTAATATATCAAAAGACACATTCTACACTATATTTGATAATTTAATATTAAATAGTGTTCAACAAAACAGCGAAGCTAATGAATTAAAAATAAAAATTGTAATTAGTAGAGATAATAATAAGCTAAAAATATCATATTACGATGATGGGAAGGGATTGTCAAA
The DNA here is from genome assembly GCF_000221605.1 of Veillonella sp. oral taxon 780 str. F0422. Taxonomy (NCBI): domain Bacteria; kingdom Bacillati; phylum Bacillota; class Negativicutes; order Veillonellales; family Veillonellaceae; genus Veillonella; species Veillonella sp. oral taxon 780. The sequence goes on from NZ_AFUJ01000023.1 coordinate 113,289, forward strand.
AAAATATTTAGATAACCCAAGAATTATTTTAGAACCGCATGAAACAAGCAGAACAAATGGACACGGTCTTGGGATGTGGATAATTAACAATACAATTAATTTACAAAAGGAAAAATTCTTTCTATTTCGGGAGAGGGTGGATTTGAATTTAGTTTTGAAATGGAGGAAACGATTTAAGATGGAATTAATAACTATGCTTTATGTAGATGACAAAATTGATTTGTATGTTTCGAAATATTTAAATTCATATTCAAATGATAAGGCTGAATATAAATATTCAGAATTGAAATTTGAAAATAAATATTCCTACGAAGACTTGATTGAGAATGATAAAATTCAAAAAGCTGATATATTGTTTTTGGATTCAATGCTTTTTGAAAATGGAAACGTACAAGATAACAAAATCTCTGGGGAAGAGCTTGGCTTGATAATTAAAAAAATTTTCCGTTTAAAGAAATAATAGTAATTACCCAATACCAAGACAAGATGGAATATAGCACATTAAAAAAATATAATTCTAATACGTATCATTGTGATGAGGATTCCTTTTTTCAAGATAACTGGAATAAAGAAATAGTAAATGCTACGAAAAATATTATTTTAAATAGGAATATTTTAAAAAATATTTATTCAAAAAAGATATGTGGAAAAATATCTTTTTGAAAAAATGGAGAATTCTATTAATGGATTATCAAATTACGATAATTTAACAAAGGCTGACATAGATACTCTTATTAAGGCGTTTGAAGAAATGAGAAAATTATATGAAGAATGATTATAGAAATACGATATATTGGGTTTCAAAAAAAATATAGTGTCTGAAAAAGACGCTTTAGAAAAGCAAATAAAAGCTGAACATTCTCGAACTAAAATAATATATAACCAAATAAATAAAAAAGATAGTGTTTATCATAAGTTATTTAGAGACATATACAGCGATAAATGTTCATATTGTGGAATAACAACGGATGTAGTAAGTTCTGAATTATTTGAAATCGATCATTTTTTATGTGAATCATCATTTAATGGAGATTCTATAAATGCAGGTAAAATAAAAAATTTAGTGCTTTCGTGTAAAAAATGTAATAGAGCAAAGAAAGATTTTATATGGGATGAAGTATATTCTTCGAAATTTAATGTTGATGATGGAAGTATAACAGAATTATTTTATAGAGACAAGAACTACTATATAAAAGTGGAGAATAAATTTATTACAGATAAAACTATTTGTGAATTCTATAGAAAGTTGAAATTGGACGAAGAAATTAGGAGATTAGATTTTTTGCTCATGAATATGTATGGCTTCTCTAAAAAACATTCTAGTGATAGAATATCTGAAAAAATATCAAAATGCGTTGTTCTTTTGCAACAAAAAAGAAATGAGTTGTAGTTGATGTATCATGTGGATCTGGAACCACAGCACATTTAACACTTTTATCTAATGCTATGGATGGAGCGAGTAGAAAATTTATTCTAGTTCAAGTTCAAGAGGATCTGGAGTTTGCTTTATCGAAAGCTCAAAAGGATGCAGTTAATACTCTTACAATGGCTATTAAATATTTAGAGAGACTTAATGCGCCTCATGTTCTCACCGAAATCGGCAAGGAACGCATCCGCCGGGCTGATCAAAAGATTCTTTCAGAGAATGAAGGTAAGGAAGGGATTGAAAATCTCGACATCGGTTTCCGTGTGCTTAAGCTAGATGATACAAATATGAAGGATGTGTACTACGCACCTCAAGCGTTTACTCAAGAGATGCTACCTACATTAGAGAATAATGTGAAGGAAGATCGGACGGATTTAGACTTGTTGTTCGGTTGTTTACTAGAATGGGGCTTGCCATTGTCCTTGCCATATTCTTCTGAGGTAGTGGATGGATGTACGATTCATAATTATAATGATGGGGACTTGATAGCTTGTTTCGATGCGAATGTACCAGATGCGGTGATTCGTCATATAGCGAAGTTACAACCTCTTCGTGCTGTATTCCGTGATAGCAGTTTTGTGGATAGTCCATCGAAGATTAATGTAGGAGAAATCTTTAAAGCCTTAGCCCCAGATACTCGGATTAAGGTCATTTAGGAGGGTGTTATGAAATTACGATTTAAGCATCAACGGTTTCAAGCGGATGCAGCGAAAGCGGTGGTGGATGTCTTTGCTGGACAACCCTACTTAACACAGTCCTATATGATGGATACGGGTGTGGTCAAATCTGCACAACAGGTCTTGATTGAGGAAGATTTCACAGGCTGGCGCAATGAACCACTAGTACCTGCTATGACGGATCAACTTGTATTGGAGCGGATTCGAGAGGTACAACGGCAACATCAAATTCAGGTGTCCAACCAATTAGAGGGCCGTTACAATCTCACGGTGGAAATGGAAACAGGTGTAGGTAAGACCTATATGTATATTAAAACGATGTATGAGCTCAATCAACACTATGGTTGGACGAAGTTCATTGTGGTGGTTCCGACTGTGGCCATTCGAGAAGGTGTGTATAAATCCTTTCAGGTAACGGAAGATCATTTTGTGGAAGAGTATGGTAAGAAAATTCGCTACTTTATCTACAATTCGAAACAGCTCACAGATATTGACCGTTTTGCTTCGGATAGTGGCATCAATGTGATGATTATTAATGCGCAAGCTTTCAATGCTACTGGCAAGGATGCGCGCCGTATTGATATGGAATTGGATGAATTCCGCTCGCGTAAGCCCATCGATATCATTGCCAAAACGAACCCCATTCTAATTATTGATGAACCACAATCTGTAGAGGGAACGAAAACAAAGGAAAGTTTAAAGAAATTTAATCCTCTCATGACATTGCGCTATTCAGCGACCCAAAAAAGTGACAGTATTTATAACATGGTCTACCGCTTAGATGCGATGGAAGCCTATAACAAGCGATTGGTGAAAAAGATTGCTGTAAAAGGGATTAGTGAATCAGGTAGTACGGCTACGGATAGTTATGTCTATTTGGAAAAGATTAATTTATCTAAGTCTGCACCGACGGCGACGATTCAATTTGATTGCAAAGGTGCCTCTAGTATACGTAAGATTACGAGAACGTTGAAGGAAGGCTATAATCTGTATGACCATTCTGGGAATATGGAAGAATATAAAGATGGATTTGTGGTATCTCGTATTGTGATGGTCGTGATGATTCCATTGAGTTTATCAACGGTATCAAAATCTATGCTGGTGATGTGATTGGCAAGGTGAGCGAAGAGCAAATTCGTCGTATTCAAATTCGTGAAACCATCTTGTCCCATATTGAGCGGGAACGAGAGTTATTCTATAAAGGAATCAAAGTCTTGTCCTTGTTCTTTATTGATGAAGTGGCAAAGTACAAACAATACAATGAGGCGAAGGATGCTTTTAATGGCATCTACGCAGATATGTTTGAAGAGGAATACAGGGACATTGTAGGGAACCTACAAACTCGATTGGGGGAAGATGACTATGTGCGCTATTTGGATACCATTGCTCTAGAAAAGACTCATGCAGGTTATTTTTCCGTGGACAAGCAAGGTGCTATGGTGGACTCTAAGCTAAGTCGTAAGGAAACTACCACAGATGATGTGAGTGCCTACGATTTGATTATGAAGAACAAGGAACTCTTGTTGGATCGTGACCCTGAGATATCTCCTGTGCGGTTTATTTTCTCTCACTCGGCCTTACGGGAAGGTTGGGACAATCCCAATGTATTCCAAATTTGTACGTTGAAGCAAAGTTCTAGCTAGGTCCGCAAACGACAAGAAGTAGGTCGTGGGCTTCGTCTCTGTGTAAATCAAGATGGGGAACGGATGGATGAGAATGTTCTAGGTAACGATGTGCATGCTGTGAATGTACTTACCGTCATTGCCAGTGAAAGCTACGATAGTTTTGCCAAAGGATTACAAAATGAATTGGCAGAGGCGATTGGAGAGCGACCAGTCGCTGTCAGTGCGGACCTCTTTAAAGGTAAGATATTAGTAGATAGTCAAGGCGAAACACATATTGTTGATGCACATATGGCATCGAATATCTATACAGATTTACTTCTGAAGGGATATATTAATCGTCAGGGACAGATTACAGAGTCCTACCATGCGGATAAACGGAGTGGTACTGTATCTATTTCTGATGATTGGGATAACAAGTTGCCAAGTATTATGAATATCTTAGATACAGTTTTTGATAGTCACCATATGATGCCAGAAAATGCCCGTCAAAATAATGTGGAACTTTCAGTAGATGAAGATAAATTAGCCATGCCAGAGTTTCAGGCTCTATGGTCGAAGATTAATACGAAGTCTGTGTATGTGGTCGATTTCGATACGGATGAATTAGTGCGTAATTCCATTGATGCATTAAATCTTAAGCTGCATGTACCAAAAGTATATGTAACGGTAGAATCAGGTGTTATGAATACGATAGATTCTAAAGCTGACTTATTAGCAGGAACATCTTTTATTAAGGAAAAGGCAGAAAATCGGAATATTTCTGTAGAGGCTAGTTCCAGTATTCGATATGATTTGGTTGGGAAATTAGTGGAAGAAACAGGGCTTACACGAAAAGCTGTGATTCAAATATTACAAGGGATTCGTTCCGATGTCTTTAAGCAATTCCAATGGAATCCAGAAGAATTTATCCTTCGCGCCGCATCTTTGATTAATGATGAAAAAGCTACGGCCATCATCGAGCATATTACATATAATGTGCTCGATGAAAGTTATGATACATCCTTGTTTACGGATGTGACCATCAAAGGTCGCTTAGAGGGCAATGCGATGAAGGCGAAGAAACATCTCTATGACCATGTAGTATACGATTCTACGAATGAATTGAATTTTGCTAAAGAGTTAGATTCTGATGAGAATGTAGCGGTCTATGTGAAATTGCCAGATGGGTTCTATATTACGACACCGGTGGGTCGCTATAACCCAGATTGGGCCATTGCATTCTATGAAGGTGATGTTAAGCATATCTATTTTATAGCCGAAACAAAAGGGTCTATGAATTCTATGCAATTGCGTCGTATCGAGGAATCCTAAATTCATTGTGCTAAAGAACATTTCAAGGCCATTAGCTCTGGTAATGTGGTCTATGATGTAGTGGATAGTTATAAATCGTTACTAGAGAAGGTTCTTCGATAAGGACGTCTCTTGTATCGCTATGTAGCCTGTGGCGTCGCTAGCTGATACAGATAAAGGGAAGAGCACGACATATTCCTACGCAAACTGATACAGTGGTTAGGTTTGCTCCGGAATATGTCGTGCTCTTCTTGCGTTTGTGTGATTTTGTCAGATAGAAACGCCACAAAGCTACTACACGAGACGGCGTTCCTTTGGAAAAAAAGCCTAACGTAAAAGAGGTCTGACCACCTCAACACGTTAGGCACATTTCATTCAAAACCCTTTGAGATGAGCCTAACGCCGTACACACGTTAATGGCTCTTCTTTTTTATATGTATATTCTAGCATACTTCTAGAAAAAATACTACCTGTATCTACGTACTTTAGTGTGGAATCTCAAGGTATTCCAATAGACGTTTGATCGTGTCTTGTCCATCGTAACAGGTATCGATGAGGTATCCTGGTTCACGTAAAAATTCTGTTAAGCCTCGATAATAAAAATATTTTTTGCTATCTTCGATGATAAAGGGGATTAGATTGTGTTTTAGACACTCTTTAAAGGCAATGAGTCTACCTACTCGGCCGTTTCCATCTTGAAATGGATGGATGCGTTCGAAACGGAAATGAAATTCCAGGATATCTTCAAATGAAATATGTTGTTTGCTGGTATACCATGTTAGTAAATTTTGTATATCTCCTGCTACTTGCTCAGGTTTTGAGGTTTCTATGCCACCGACTACATTCGGTCGTGTTTTGTAGTTTCCTACTTTGAACCAAGGAAGTCTTTCGTCTTTAGTATTATTTTTTAATAGATAGTGAAGGTGTTTGATGTTTTCTTCTGTGAGAGGATCTTCTGCGATATCAATGCAGTAATCGATGGCTCTGAAGTGGTTGACGGTTTCGATAATATCATCAACGGACAGACTTTCATCTCCGTGGATCGTGTTCGTTTCAAAGATATGTCTAGTTTGCTCTTCGTTCAACTTACTGCCTTCTATGTGGTTGGAGTTATAGGTCATGCGCACTTGCAGTTCATGGTAAAGTCCACCGGAGATTCCATGCTCTTTTTCTTCTCGCAACTGTTTAAGGATGGGGTTGTCAGACTCTAGTGTGTAGAGATCTGTTGGGGAACAAGAAAAGTACTCACATAACTTGCGTATGACTGAGGGTGAAAGTCTTTCACCTTTAGAAATTTTTGCGATAGTTCTTGAAGACATGTGAAGTAATTGCGTTAAGTGAGATTTGTGTAGGTTATGTTCTTGTAATAGACGGAGTAATCCTTGATAATTATACATATGGCACCTCTTTCATCTTTACTTATCATATAAAAAACAGGATAAAAAGTAAAGATTTAAGAAAAAAGTAAAGATATACGTTTAATAAGTAAAGGATAATGAAAGATTGGACGATAATTTATTCTCAAGCTCCTGAAAGCTATCCCGTACTTGATGAGCAAATCTTGCTAGCTATATTATTCTATCGATTAAAGAGTTTAATTCCTGAAATTTACGGGAATTAAACTCTTTTGCTTTGTGAAGGAAAACTGAAAATATCGGATTTGATAAATATAGTAAATGCAGCCTTTCTTGATAAAAATGAGTCAAAAAAATCTCAAAAAGTAATTGACAGATGTCTAGTCAGAGAATATACTTAAGGTAATTTAAAACCTATTTAGGAGTAGGGTTTAAAACCTACAAGTATAGTGTTTTAAAAATCGAAATAAAAGTAGAATATGTTTTCATGTTATTGACGGTTGGCCTATGTAGGCCCCTAGGAGGTTCATTATGAGTAAAGATGTGGAAAACAAAAATACCCATGACCATAGCCATGGCGAACATCATCACCATCATGATCATGACAATCATCATGACCATTGCCATTGTGGCGGTCACCATCACGACCATGATCACAGTCATGACAAAGCACTACCAACGGATAAATGGGTGCCACACACTCATGAACCAGGCGTGCCTCATGAACATGGTGTAAATGACTACATGAAAGCCGTTGCTGAATATCGAAAAACATGGCCTACCAAACAAGATGTTATCGAACAAACACCAGATCCTGCTGTGCGCGAAATGATTCTCCGCATGGAGCAAATTGGTTGCGATACAGTATTTGATCGTTTTGATAAACAACAACCACAATGTACATTTGGTATTGCTGGTATATGTTGTCGTATCTGTTTCATGGGCCCTTGTAAAATTACACCTAAGAGTCCTCGCGGTGTCTGCGGTGCGGATGCTGACCTCATCGTAGCTCGTAATATGACACGTGCTGCTGCAGGTGGTTTGACTCAACATGGTGCGCATGCTCGTGAAATTTTGATTTCTTTGAAAGCTGCTGCTAATGACCAATTGGATATTCCGATTTTAGGGGAAGAAAAAATCCGTACTGTATGTAAGGCTTTCAACATCCCTGAAGAAGGTCGTTCTTTAAAAGAAGTAGCTAATGATTTAGCGGATGTATTGCTCGAAGATTTGAGCCGTGCATTGCCAGGTGAATATAAAACAATTACAGCGTTGGCTCCTGCAGAGCGTCGCGAAGTTTGGAAAAACTTGGATATCTTGCCTGTTTCCGCATACAATGAAGCCTTTGATGCATATCATCGTACAACCGTAGGTACAGATGGCGATTGGGAAAGTAATATGAAACAATTCTTGCGTTGTGGTCTTGCTTTCACATTTACTGGTGTAGTAGCTGCAGATATCGCTACTGATGCATTATTCGGTCAAGGCGGTCGCCGTACATCCAAAGTTAATATTGGTGCTTTGAAAAAAGGTTATGTTAATATAGCTGTTCATGGTCACTTACCAACATTGGTTTCTCAAATTTGTACAATTGGTGCGTCCGAAGAGTATTTAGAAAAAGCAAAAGCTATCGGTGCTAAAGGCATCCAATTCTACGGTATTTGCTGCTCTGGCTTATCTAGTATGTACCGTTATGAAAATGTAATTCCATTGTGTAATGCTATCGGTGCTGAACTTGTACTTGGTACCGGCGCTCTTGATTGCTGGGTAGCTGACGTTCAAGACGTATATCCTGCTATCATGGACGTAGCACGTTGCTTTAACACAAAAGTTATTACTACATCTGATGCAGCTCGTTTGCCAGGTGCTGAGCATATCGGTTACGATCATCACCATACTAACTTGTCTGAGACAAAAGAATTGGCGCGCAAAATTTTGGATCGTGCTCTTGAAGCTCATGAATTGCGTAAAGGTATGCCTGTATTCATTCCACCATACGAAATCACTGCAGAAGTTGGTTTCTCTCCAGAATCTACTGTTAAACATTATGGTTCCTTCAAACCATTGGCAGAGGCTTTAAAATCTGGCAAAGTTCGTGGTATCGTTAACGTAGTAGGTTGTTCTAACCCTCGCGTTATCTACGAAAAAGCTACTGTAGATATCGTTGATACACTTATTAAAAATGGCTGTATCATCTTAACAAATGGTTGTGCATCCTTCCCATTGATGAAACTTGGTTACTGTAATACAGATGCTATTAAAAAATGTAGCCCTGCATTACAAGAGTTCTTGGGTGATGATCAACCACCAGTATGGCATGTTGGTGAATGTGTAGATAATGCTCGTTCTTCTGGTATCTTTGGTGGTATTGCGGCTGAATTAGGTCTTAACTTACCACAAATGCCATTTGCAATGTCTAGTCCTGAATGGTCTAACGAAAAAGGTATCGATGCATCCCTTGGCTTCCGCCTAATGGGGATTAACTCTTACCACTGCGTTGAGCCACCTACACAAGGCTCTGATGCTGTAACAAAATGGTTGAAAGAAGACACTAAAGACATCTTAGGTTCTGTTATGTATGTTAATACAGATCCTGCTAAAGTAGCTGAAAAAATCTTAGCAGATATGGATGCTAAACGTGCTGCTTTAGGTTGGGCAGAAGTAAAATAGTTTATCTTTTTGATAAATTATAATTTGTAGTTAAGTATAAAAACACCCTCTATAGATCTTGTAGTTATTATAACGGCTCTATACCAAATGTTGGGGCTACTCATATAAGAGTAGCTACCAACATTTTTTGTTGCAATAAAATAGACATATACAAACTCATACCGTATCATTCATTTTACACTAGAGATGCCAGTAACTGAGCAAGTATGTCCACATTGCGGAGTACGTACTTTAGTGTGGAATCTCAAGGTATTTTAGTAGGCCTTTATCCATCTGTTCGTGACTCAAGATACATACAAAACCATGTTCCTCATGGTATAATACGATACGATGCAAGGAGGGTATATGCAGATACGAGATAGAATTATGGCCTATTGGAAAGGGCGAAGCGATGATTTTGGTGCGCTACGCATGAAGGAATTACAATCAAATCTAGCGCCACGATGGTTGCGTGAAATAACACCACATATTAAAGATACTCACCAACGTATTTTAGATTTAGGTACGGGGACGGGCTTTTTGGCATTTTTGTTGGCTCAGAAGGGTTATTCGGTAACTGGCGTAGACGTAACGAAAGAAATGATTGATGTAGCTAAAGCACAAGCTATAGAGTTACATGACTCTCTAATGGGTCAAGTTGACTTTCACTGTATGGATGCGATGAAATTAGATTTTCCAGATGAGTCTTTCGATGTGATTTTAGCGAGAAATCTAACCTGGATCTTACTAGATGTGGAATCAGCCTATAAGGAATGGTATCGGGTGCTAGCGCCGAAAGGGGTGCTTATAAATATCGATGGTGATTATGGAGTAGAACTCAAAGTGCCTGTGGTGGCACAGCATCATATTCATGAGACCGTATCGAATGAGACTATGCAAGAATGCATTGCTATTACGGAAGGACTATCGATCAGTCGTATGGATCGCCCCCATTGGGATGTGCACATGATTCGGAAAGCAGGTTTTTCTAGAGTATATCTAGATATGGCAGTGAGTAGCCGTATCTATGATAAAGAAGATGAATTATATAATCCAGTGCCACTCTTTTCCATTGTGGCTAGGAAATAAGGAGTAATTATGCAAACATTTGAAACTTTCAAGGTAACAGAGAAAAATAAATTCGCTATGGCTTCTGCGTTGGCGATGACTGATTTTACAAAGTGCTTTGAGCCAGTACTATTTTTATTTGGTCAAGCTGATGTGGGTAAAACACATCTATTGAAGGCGATGGAAGAAGAGGCAGTGAAACAGAATGCTGCTATCCGTGTTCGTTATGTGACAGGAGCGCAATTCATTAAAGAATACGACGACAGCGTGACCTATGGAGAAGTGGCAGATTATATGGAAGAATACTGTAAGCTACATTTATTATTAGTGGATGATGTGCAGGATATTGTGTATAGCGATGATGAAGGAACTAAAAAGATGTTTATGCGTCTTGTACAAGGCATGAAAGCAAAAGCTCGTCGTATGGCGGTGACGTTTGATGATACGTTCGACTCTGAAGATCGTTCTAATGAATTGCAGAATGAATTGACTGATGGAGTTGTGGCTTTCATCGAATAGAAAAATGAATAGAAGGCGGTTATTACACTGTATAACTAAGTGATATAACCTATGAAAAGAGGCGGATTTCAATCTATAGAAATCCGCCTTAATATCTGTTATACTTGGGGAGAAGAGTTTTCTATTGAGCGAGTGCTCAGGAGAGGAGAAAGTATAATGGCTATTTCAGAAGAAGTACGACAACGATTTGCGGGAGAGTTTGAAAAGTTCCAAGCAGGGATTGAAGGTTTCTTTAAGAAGGAAATCGCCCCAAAGGATTTCAAAGGCATTGGTGGAGGATTTGGTAGTTATGCAGAACGCGGACATGAAAGTGCAATGTTGCGTTTGCGTTTCTTGGGATCTCGTATTCTTCCTTACCAAATGAAATTCTTGGTAAATTCTGTAAAGAAATACGATTTAAAATATGTACATTTCACAACAGGTCAATGTATTCAATTCCATCAATTACAAGGTGAACAAATCTTAGAGTTGTATAAAGACTGTTTTGAACATGACATCTATAATCGTGGTACTGGTGGAGATAACTTGCGTAATGTAACGGCAAGCCCATTACATGGGGTACATCCTGATGAGCCATTTGCAGTGACTCCTTACTTGCAAGCAGCTAGTGAGTATGCTGTATCTTTAATTGGTACCTTAGCATTACCACGTAAATATAAAATTGGTTTCTCTGTGGTAGACAATGAGGGCCATGCAAATTATAAAGATTTAGGATTTTTGGCAAAAGAAATGGTACCTTTGATGTCTATGCTGGTGGTGGTATAGGTGGTGGTTCTGCATTCGGCGTGTTAGTAGCAGAAAATGTAGATCCAAAAGAAACATTACAACATATCGATGGCATGTTGCATTTGTATCATGAATTGGGTGACTTTAACAATCGTGGTAAAGCACGTTCTCGTTTCATTGCACAACGCTTAGGGGAAGAAGAGTTCCGTAAAGCGTATCATGAATATTTAGAAAAATCTAAAGCAGCCCATGATTTGACATTGTTTGTGGCGCCTTATGAAGTGAAAAAAGTAGGTACCACAACACCGGCTACACCGTTGGCAGAGCCACAAAAGCAAGAAGGCTTGTACTACATCCAATACAAACCATTAGTAGGTACACCGCCAATCGACGTATTCGTAAAATTATTTGATTACGTAGGCGGTTTAGAAGAAACAGAAATCCGTATTTGTGGTGATGAATCTGTGTACATCGTAAACTTAACAGGAGAAGAAGCGGATGCAGTAGCGGCTATTATCGCTGATACTCATGCGAAAAATAACTTCGAGCACACTGTATCTTGCGTAGGTGCTACGATTTGTCAACTCGGGTTCCAAGATTCTTCTGGATTGGTAAAAGTAATTAAGAAGACCTTAGAAGCGCAAGGATTATCTACCGATCGTTTACCACAATTACATGTATCTGGATGTTTATCTTCTTGTGGTACACATCAAGTAGGCTCCTTAGGGCTTCATGGTTTTACTAAACTAGTGGATAGTAAACCGCAACCAGCTTTCAAAGTGTTCATCAACGGTAATGGTGAATTAGAAGGCCCACGTATGTCTGATGAAGTGGGTGTAGTCACAGTGGAAGATATTCCTCAATTCTTCATTGACCTTGTGAAAGCACTGGAAGTAGCAGGACAAGATTTTGACACATGGAAAGATCAACAACCAGAAGCATTACAAGCAGTAATTAGTAAATATCTATAATGTATATAAAAACGTTCTTACTTAGGTAGGAGCGTTTTTACTTTGAGTAACTATGTATTATATTGAAGAAATTGCATAGATACGGTATAATGAAAGAGATATCTCAAGATTGAGAATGTAAACTTCGTGGAGTATAGTCATGTAAGTTTTGTTCATAGAATTGTATATATAGGAGAGTCCAATGAAAAAAAGTACATTAGCCTTAGTAGGAGCTATGGCATTTGCTACAACCTTTGCAGTAGCGCCACAAGCACATGCTGAAATCAATGAATATTCTAACTTAAATGATAAAACAGTGGTGGTGCGCCAACCTGGTCAATCCATGGTATTGTCCATGCGTGAAGTAGCAGGTATCTTTGTGGGCCGTTATGTAAAAGCAGCCGTTAGCTCTATTACACTGGATCCATCAAAAGGTAATTATCAGTATGTGGTGGTAGGGTATACACCGAAACAAAAAATTACCATTGATGTAGACGTAATTACTGGTAAAGTAGTGCGTGAATTCCGTTCTAGCAAAGCAAAAGATGTAGCATCTAAAGTCTTTAATCCGTTGAAAGTCATTTCCCCAAAAGAAGCAGAAGTAGCAGCTCGTGCTTTGGTAGGAGAAGGTTCTTTCACTAGAGGATGGGAAATTAAAGCGGAAAATAATGAAGTGCATTATATGGTGCGCACACAGGATAAAGATGAAAAAGAATATAGTGTAAAAGTAGATGCTGTGACAGGTCAAGCCTTAGAAAAAGGGGAACCTATCGACTGGGCAAAAATTAAAGCAGATCGCTTGCGTAATGATGGGGTAGGTAAACCATTTACATTACAAGAAGAACCAGAAGATGTAGATGCAGATCCTACGAAAACATTAAAATAGGTGAAGTATGACGTATCAAAATATTATATTTAGCATCGAAGGTAATGTGGCGACCATAACATTTAATCGTCCAGAAGTACAAAATGGTTTTAATGTGCCTATGTGCCAAGAAATTCTGGATGCTATCCGTGTGGTAAAGGAAACTGATGAGGCCCGTGTATTAGTCTTTAAAGCAGAAGGTAAGGTCTTTTCTGTAGGTGGTGACTTAACAGAAATGAAACGAGCTGTAGAAGAAGATGATACTGAGTCCTTGTTTGAGATTACTCACTTGGTGATGGAAATTTCTTTAGCTATGAAGCATTTGCCAAAACCTGTTGTTATGTGTACTGATGGTGCTGTGGCAGGGGCGGCTTTCAATATGGTGTTGGCAGCAGATATGTGCGTAGCTTCAACAAATAGTCGTTTCATTCAAGCCTTTGTCAATGTGGGACTAGCACCTGATGCAGGTGGTATGTATTTGTTGAGTCGTGCTGTAGGTATCAACAGAGCTATGCAACTGGCTATGACAGGAGAAGCGGTAACAGCTGAAAAAGGTAAGGAATATGGCTTTGTCTATAAAGTGTGTGAACCAGAGATTTTGGAACGCACAACGAATCGTTTAGTGCAACGCTTGGCGAAAGGGCCAGTTCAATCTTTCCGAGCGATGAAACAAATGATGTGGGCTAGTTTCTTTACAAATTTTGAGGAATATGCGGAATTAGAAGTGAAAATCCAAAATTCCTTAGGAGAAACAGAAGACTTCCGTGAAGGTGTGCGTGCTTTTGCTGAAGGAAGACGACCTAAATTTAAATAGTGCATCTGAGGATGTGAAAAAAGAGCTATTACGACTAAATAAGGTCGATAATAGCTCTTTTTGCATTGGAGAAGGTACATCTCGTAAGGGATATTCTGTTCGTATATAAAATAAGATGCATGGTTCAAAAGTATTCCAATACAAAGAGGACCCTCCTAGAGAAGAGTCCTCGTGTATATGTGATTACCGGTCGCCGTTAAAGATAGAGTTTTTAACAATGACATAATCAACTTTTTTGATGGCTTGTAGTGTAGTACCGCCAGCGTAGGAGATAGAAGATTGCAAATCTTGTTCCATTTCAGTCAATGTGTCGAAGATACTGCCTTTGGATTGGATTGTGATTTTTTTGCCTTCTACATTTTTCCGTTCCCCTTTTTGGTGTTCAGAAGCACTGCCGAAGTATTCTTTATAAGCTACGCCGTCAATAGTCACTTCTTTACCTGGGGATTCGATATGACCAGCGAATAAAGAGCCAATCATAACAAAGGAAGCTCCGAAGCGAATAGATTTGGCAATGTCACCGTGATCACGGATACCGCCGTCTGCGATGATAGGTTTTGTGGCTGCTTTTGCACACCAACGAACAGCAGATAATTGCCAACCACCAGTACCAAAACCAGTTTTTAGTTTTGTGATACATACTTTACCAGGTCCGATGCCTACTTTAGTAGCATCAGCACCAGCATTTTCTAGTTCACGAACGGCCTCTGGAGTACCTACGTTACCAGCGATAACAAAGCTTTCAGGAAGCTCACGTTTAATGTGTTGAATCATGTCGATAACGCTGTTGGAATGACCGTGAGCGATATCGATAGTAATATATTCTGGGCATAGATTTGCTTCTTTTAATTCCTTAACGAATTCAAATTCCTCTGGTTTCACACCGATGGAAATAGATGCATATAAACCTGCCTCATGCATGTCTTTTACAAAGTCCAAACGTTTTTCTGGTTGGAAGCGGTGCATGATGTAGAAATAGTTTTCAGCCGCTAATTGTTTTGCTAATTTTTCATCGATGATGGTTTGCATATTAGCTGGCACAACTGGTAAGCGGAATGTATGATTTCCCAGTTTCACGGTTGTGTCACATTCGCTACGGCTGGATACGATACACTTATTCGGTATCAATTGCACGTCTTCATAATCGAAAATGTTTGTAGTATTGATCATTATTTATTGCCCCCTAAATAGACAGAATTAGGATTACGACATAATCCTTATCTATTATACATAAGACCTCTTATCTTGGCAACAATAGGAAGGATATACTTAGTCATTTTTGATATGCTAATTTGTACTAAAGGAATCCTGTATTTTGTGAAAAAATATATAGATAAAAATAGATTAAAAGTGATACAATAAAAAGAAATATAATAGAGAATTTGATAATATATTTCAATGTATCATAGTGTAAAAAGGAGATAGATATGAGTTATACAAGTTCAAGAAAAACAAAAATGCTAGTAGAAGGCGGTCTAGTCATCGCTATGGCACAAATTCTGAGCATGTATGTGATTTACCAAATGCCGCAAGGTGGTGCAGTGAAAGCAGCTAATTTGGTACCCCTTTTAATTTATGCTTATCGTTGGGGTGGTCGTGCTGGCATGCTAACGGGAGTTGCCTATGGGATTGTCCATTTTTTAGTGGGATTTAAATTCTCCATTCATTACATGAGCATTATTTTGGATTATATTTTGGCGTATGGTGCCATCGGTATGGCAGGATTCTTTGGTGGTTCTAGTACTGTGAAAGCCTTCTTTGGGGCAATTTATGCAATTTTAACACGCTTTGCCATGTCTGCCATTAGTGGTGTGGTTGTGTTTGGATCTTATGCACCAGAAGGGATAAGTCCTTGGATTTACTCCTTAACGTATAATGCAACATATATGTTGCCAGATATGGTAATTAATCTTGTAGTATTGGCATTGTTGTATGTGCCAGTGATGCGTGGACTAGGTCGTGTGACACCAAGCCATAAATAAGAAAAGATCTAGACAGGAGATATCTATGATTTCTGAATTAGGAATTATTGTGTTAGCGGGTGGACTTAGCACTCGTATGGGGACAGATAAAACGAGATTACCATGGGGTAGTACCACTTTATTAGGGGAAATGCTCCGTAAGGCGGTCCTCACAGAATGTGGAGAAATTTTAGTTTCTATTAATCGCGAATTAGAAGAATCAGAGGCACATATTATTGAAGAGGCTCGTTCTTTTGGTCGACATATTCAATTAGTGCCAGATACAATTGCTATGAAAGGCCCTCTTAGTGGACTGCAATCAGCCCTTTCAGTAGGTACTCGCGAAGCCTATATCGTAGTGTCTGCAGATATGCCATGGTTTTCCTTTCACTGGTTGCCGTCTTGGGAAGTGCATATAGATGCATTTTTACAAGGCGAATTATTAGCTATGGTTCCCTATGTAGGATTACAGGAATACGAGCCATTAGCGGCCATTTATAAACGATCGGTGCTAGATACGATTCAAGAATCTCTAGAAGGTGAAGATGTGTCTATGCACGGAGTATTAGATAAGATTCCTTATATGGAAATGGATATGATTGAAGAAGCAGAGCTATATAGCAATGTGAATACTAGATTATCCTATAAGTTGGCAAAAGCTAAATCTGCCAATCGTGAACGCTCTGTTCCCATTGTGACCATTAGTGCGAGCCAATCTAAGTCGGGCAAAACGGCGGTGGCTACGTCTCTCATCAATCGCCTTTCACAACGAGGCATCGTGGTGGGGATGGTGAAAAGTGACGGTCATGGATTTAGCATGGATCAGGAAGGTACCGATACATGGAAGGCTAGTCAAGCAGGGGCTAAAGCGGTGGCCATAGCTGGACCCAATGGATATGCCATGGTAGTACATGGTGAAAGTATGCAACGACAACAGCAACTCATTCGTTTGGCCAATGAAATGCCAGTAGATTTGGTGCTCTTAGAAAGTAGAAGTCATGGGGTGGCACCTATTATTGAAGTGGTCCGTGCCAATCACAATGATACACGGTTACAGCAATTAGAAGATATTGTGGCAGTAGTTACAGATATAGATGATACATTAGATGGGAATACCATTTGCGAGCAATTTAGTTTCAGCGATGAAGATATGGATCGATTAGCAGATTGGATATTGAAGGAGTTGTTATAATGCAAGTAGTAACAGTAGAAGAAGGCTTACAGTTGCTAGAAACTCCTTTTACCCAAAATAGATATAAAATAGAGAGGGAATCTGTATCCATTGGACACTCCTATGGTAGAGTGCTAGGAACGACGGCTTTAGCTAAGATGAATTATCCTCCTTTTAGGCGTTCGGCTATGGATGGTATTGCCATTCGATATGCAGAAGATACAAGGACATATCGTATACTAGAGACTATTGGCGCAGGTGAAGTCTTTCAAGGTCAATTAGAGCCTGGTGAAGGGATTCACATTATGACGGGTGCCATGGTACCAGACACTGCAGATACGGTGGTGGTAAAAGAAGCTCTTACTTGGAATAACGATATAGAGGTGACTGTACCTAGTCGCATAGAACGGGGGCAACATATTATCCTCGAAGGGGAAGATATACAAATCGGTCAAGAATTATTGCCTGCTGGTACTGTATTGGAAGCGGAACAAGTTGGAACTTTAGCGGGGCAAGGATATAGTGAAGTCTCAGTGTATCGTAAGCCAAGAGTTATTGTGCTCACCACAGGGCGTGAAGTACAAGATCCATCAGAGCCACTACGAGTGGGGCATATTTATAACTCTAATCGGTATTTACTAGAAGGCACCTTACATGCTTTAGGTGTTGATGTAGTGGGAGTAGCCCATCTATCGGATGCGCCAGGTACAGTAGATGACAATATTGCTACCGTACAACATATGCTGGATACATTGGGACCGGTAGATATGATTATCAGCACCGGAGGTGTATCTGTAGGTGACTATGATACTATGCCTGAATTGTACGAACGATTAGGGGCTAATACATTGTATCGACGGTTACATATGCGCCCAGGTGCTGCATCCTTCGGTGGTATCATTACGATTGATGACCATAGTATATGGTGCATGGGCTTATCTGGTAATCCTACGGCTGCGATGAATCAGTTCTATTTATTGGTGCTGCCTGTGTTAGAGCGGTTATCTGGACAGACAGTAATGACTAGGTGGATAGAATGTTACCTAGGTGAAGTGGCAGATAGAAAACACCCTCTTGACCGCTATTATCAAGGACATATTAGGTACGAAGCAGGGTCCTGCTGGGCATACCCTAACTTAGGGATGACATCGGGAGGTTTAAAATCTTTATCGGTAGCTAATGGTTTAATTAAAATTCCAGGTAATAGTGATCGATTAGAGAGAGGAACATTAGTAAAAGTGTTGCCGTTTACTCGATAAAAAGAATAAAGAAACAAAAATATGAATAAATACCCTGTTTTATGGGGGTTAATCTTGTAGAATTAGAAAAAATCTGCTATAATAATTCTATAGAATTTTATAAGTAAGGTCTACAAAGAGACACATCGTACATGTACCCTGTGCCTCTTTTTATATGGACTTTAAAGGGTAGTATTTATGAAAAAGGAGATTTTATGGCAGTATTAAAAAGACTTGGCTTATCTGGCTGGATTGTCATTGGCTTATTAGCAGGTGTATTAGTAGGTTCAGTAGCCCCAGATTTTGCAAAACAATTAAAACCATTAGGCGATGTATTTATTCGCATGATTAAGATGATCGTAGTACCATTGATTTTCAGTTCCCTTGTCATGGGCATCGCTGGTACGGGGGACTTTAAAAAATTAGGCCGTTTAGGGGGCAAAGCTATTCTATGGTTTGAAGTTGCTACTACACTGGCATTATTTGTAGGGTTATTCGTAGTTAATGTATTTGAACCGGGCGTAGGAGTGAACTTAACAGCTACAGGTAATGCCGTAGACATTGCTAATAAAGCAGCAGCAAAAGGCGAGATGGACCACGTACAAATGTTGGTAAATATCATTCCAACGAACATTGTAGACGCTATGGCTCGTGGTGATATGTTGCAAATTATCTTCTTTAGCTGTATGTTTGCTATTGCAGCAGCAAGTATTGGTAAAGAAGGAAAACAAATTGTTGAACTGTCCAAAGACTTGGCTCATATTATGTTCAAAGTGACGCACTATGTCATGTATGTGTCTCCTATCGGTATCTTTGGTGCCATTGCATATACAGTAGGTAACTTTGGCTTGGGTATGCTAGTGCCATTGATGAAGTTAGTATTCACCTTATACGGTGGTTTGGCGTTATTCTTAATCCTTATCATTGCTATCGCTTCTTTCTTTACAAAAGTAAACTTATTTAAACTAGGTAAAGTATTGAAAGAGCCAATCGTGTTGGCTTTCTCTACAGCGGCGTCTGAAGCAGCATTGCCAATTGCCATGGAAAAATTGAAAAAGGTTGGTATTCCTAACCAAGTCGTAAGTTTCGTACTACCTTTGGGATATACATTTAACTTGGATGGTTCCACGTTGTACTCTTCCTTAGCGGTAGTATTTATTTCTCAAGTGTACGGTGTGCCATTTCCATTAGAACAGCAATTATTAATGGTATTAACGTTGATGTTATCCACGAAAGGGATTGCAGCAGTGCCAGGAGCATCATTGATTGTTATTGCTGGTACAGCAGCGGCCTTTGGATTGCCAGTAGAAGGCTTAGCATTAATCCTTGGTGTAGACCGTATATTAGATATGGCGCGTACTGTATGTAACTTATCTGGTAACTGTTTAGCAGCTGCTGTGGTAGGGCGTTGGGAAAACGAAGTATCTGCGGAGCGTTTGTCAGAATTAATGGAACATCCTTTGACTGATGAAGAAGTGGAAGCCTTAGAACAAGCAAGCTTTGAACACGTAGGTGGACAACAAGCATAATTAGTTATACTGAGATCGTTGCAATACAAAAAAGACTGTTTACATTTACTATGTAAGCAGTCTTTTTTTTGTGTTTTACTATACGGTGATGAGAGTAACAATGTTGCCAAAATACTTAAGATTATATAATAGTATAAGTGCAGCAAAAAAGAAAAAATACCATGTACATCTAATAGATGCTCATGGTATTCGTTGATAGAGTTCTTTAGGCCATCTGTAGGGAAGAGTAGAGGAGAAGACCTAAAGATGTGAATGAAGGATGTGTATTTATGTGCGACATACCGTAGAGGTAGCATGGTAGAGGTAGCTGGTTATGTCGCATACATATATTATTAGGCCCTATAAAGGAGTTGAGGAGTTTATAATATACGTACATCACTTCACAAGAAAGAGAGTATCATAGTGTTGCTACTCTTTATGTGTAGTATAAACTAGAAGCGTCAAAAGAATGTCAAAATATAAAACTTTTTATTAAAAATTTTTTGAAAAAAGATTTTTATATTTTTTGTATACATTAATTGTACTATTGTATCTCTGTAAAGGATTTGTTATAATGCTTTCTATAGAATTTTAGAATAGGTTCGAAAGAGACATTCTGTACTTGTACACCATCGCCTCTTTTTATATAACCTAAGCAAGTATTGGTATGTAAAAAGGAGATTCTATACTATGTTAAAGAAAATTGGACTGTCCGGGTGGATAGGCATTGGTCTTTTGGCTGGTGTGCTAGTAGGTGCAGTGGCACCAGATTTTGCGAAACAATTAAAACCTTTAGGTGATGTATTTATTCGCATGATTAAAATGATTGTAGTCCCTTTAATTTTTAGCTCCCTAGTAATGGGTATCGCTGGGACAGGGGATTTTAAAAAATTAGGTCGTCTTGGGGGAAAAGCGATTCTATGGTTTGAATTAGCTACTACGTTGGCGTTATTTATTGCATTGTTTGCTGTGAATGTAGTAGAACCCGGAGTGGGTGTGAATTTGACAGCTAGTGGTGGCGCTACGGATATCGTTAACAAAGCAGCCTCTAAAGGTCAAATGGACCATGTGCAAATGTTAGTGAATATTATTCCAACAAATATTATTGACGCCATGGCTCGTGGAGATATGTTACAAATTATCTTCTTTAGCTGTATGTTTGCTATTGCAGCAGCAAGTTTGGGTAAAGAGGGAAAACAAATTGTAGACTTATCAAAAAGTATAGCCCACATCATGTTTAGAGTAACCCATTATGTCATGTATATTTCTCCTATCGGTATTTTTGGTGCTATTGCGTATACAGTTGGTGCCTTTGGGATTGAAATGCTGATTCCATTATTAAAATTAGTATTTACTTTATATGCGGGGCTAATTGTGTTCCTTGCCATCGTATTGGGTATCGCATCGGCTTTAACAAAAGTGAACTTATTTAAATTATTCATCGCATTGAAAGAGCCTACTATCTTAGCGTTTACCACAGCCGCATCAGAGGCAGCATTACCAATTGCTATGGAGAAATTGAAAAAGATGGGGATTCCCAATCATATTGTAAGCTTCGTACTTCCCTTGGGATATACATTTAACTTAGATGGCTCTACGCTGTACTCTGCATTGGCGGTTGTCTTTATTGCACAAGTCTATGGTGTTCCATTTCCGATTGATCAACAAATTTTAATGATGATTACGTTGATGTTGTCCACTAAAGGAATTGCAGGGGTACCAGGCGGCTCCTTAATTGTGGTGGCAGCTACAAGTGCAGCCTTTGGACTGCCAGTGGAAGGCTTAGCTTTAATTTTGGGGATAGACCGTGTGTTAGATATGGGTCGTACCGTATGTAACTTGTTAGGTAATTGCATCGCTGCAGCTATTGTGGGACGATGGGAACAAGAAGTATCTGCAGAAGATTTAAAACGATATATAGATCACCCACTAACAGATGAAGAAGTATCGGCTCTAGAACAAAAACATTTGGAAGCTATGGCAGATGCGCATGCATAATAGAATGTAAATAAACACCATATATACCAGTTCTGGATATATGGTGTTTTTTTATAACTTGTTATAGAAAAGGAAAGTGCTTTAAGTGTAATTATTGATAGACGAAATATGGTAAATCGTTGTATGATGTTCGTAATAGACTATTTCTTTACTATAGTACTAGTGAAAAGTGTTGGAATTCTTGAACAGTAAAGAATTGCTGTAACCTGCGTTATGGTTATGCAAGTGCATAGCGATGTATAAGGAGGGAGACTCATGTTAAGTGATATTGAAATTGCCCAACAGGCACAAATGGAACCTATTGTGGAAATTGCAAAACGATGCAATTTAGCAGAAGATGAGTTAGAATTATATGGAAAATATAAAGCAAAAGTGTCCTTTGATGCGATGGAACGATTACAGGATACGCCGAATGGTAAGCTGGTACTAGTTACAGCCATCACGCCTACACCAGCAGGAGAAGGCAAGTCTACCACTACTATTGGATTGACACAAGCTTTGCAACAAATTGGTGTGAATAGTATTGCTGTATTGCGTGAACCATCCTTAGGACCAGTATTTGGTGTCAAAGGTGGTGCTGCTGGTGGTGGTTATGCTCAGGTAGTGCCAATGGAAGATATTAATCTTCATTTTACAGGGGATATGCATGCCATAACGGCGGCTAATAACTTGTTATCAGCAATGATTGATAATCATATTTTCCAAGGTAATGCACTACAAATCGATGTGCGTCGTATTAGTTGGAAACGCGTATTAGATATGAATGATCGTGCTTTACGTAATGTGGTCATTGGTATGGGTGGCCCTATGAGTGGTGTACCAAGGGAAGATCATTTCATGATTACAGTAGCCTCTGAAATAATGGCTATTTTATGCTTGGCTCGTGATTTAGAAGATTTAAAAGCACGATTTGGTCGTATTGTAATTGGTACAAACCTATCTGGAGACCCTGTATTTGTTCATCAATTAGGTTGTGAAGGAGCGATGGCGTTACTCATGAAAGATGCTATCAAACCTAACTTAGTACAAACGTTAGAACATACACCAGTATTGATCCATGGTGGTCCATTTGCGAATATTGCCCATGGATGTAACTCTATCATTGCTACCAAGCTAGGATTAAAATTAGGCGATGTAGTCATTACAGAAGCGGGATTTGGGGCAGATTTAGGAGCAGAGAAATTCTTACATATTAAGTGTCATTATGGAGACATCTTCCCTGATGCAGTGGTCATCGTAGCCACTATCCGTGCCTTAAAAATGCATGGAGGAGTGCCAAAATCAGAGTTGACCAAAGAAAATGTAAAAGCACTAGAACGGGGCTTTGTGAATTTAGGGAAACAAATCGCCAATATGAGAGCCTTTGGGTTACCAGTATTAGTGAGTATTAATAAATTTGCTACGGATACACCAGCTGAAATCGATGCATTATTGCAATTATGTGATCATTACGGTGTAGATGTAAGCCTTAATGAATGCTGGGAAAAAGGTGGAGCCGGCGGTATTGATATGGCAAAACAAGTGATGGGTATGCTTGAAGGAACAGATATCAAGCCAACTGCTTTATACGATGTGAAAGATAGTATTCCTAATAAGTTAACGGCTATTGTAAAAGAAATTTATGGTGGCAATGGTGTAGAATTTACCAGTGCAGCGAAAAAGCAAATTGCTCAATTGGAAGAATGGGGATTGGCAGACTTACCGGTATGTGTGGCAAAAACACAATATTCCTTAAGTGATAATCCGGAGTTACTAGGAGCCCCTACAGACTTTACGATTACTGTGCAAGATGTACGAATTGCCAATGGGGCTGGATTTATTGTGTGTCAAACAAGCAATATTATGGTCATGCCAGGGTTACCGAAACAACCAGCAGCTCTTGGTATGGATGTAACAGCAGAAGGGACTATTAAAGGATTGTTTTAGGAGGAATGATGGAATTACATAATGCATCTGTATTAGAGTTTATTCGTGACCTTGGTTCTAGTGCACCAGCCCCAGGAGGTGGCAGTGTGGCGGCGATGAATGGTGCTATGGCGGCCGCTTTAATTGAAATGGTAGCGAATTTAACAATTGGGAATGCAAAATATGAAGCGGTCCATGAGGAGATGAAGGCTGTTCAAAAAGAAGTAAGCCAAGTCAAAGAAGACTTTGTTCACTACATTAATAAAGATAGTGCTGCTTTTATGGAATTAATGGGAGCTTTCAAATTACCAAAAGAAACAGATGAAGAAAAAGTATTTCGTAAAGCTGAAATACAACGTACCACGAAACAAGCAGCCTTAGTGCCTTATGAAATTGGTAAATTAGCATATACTTTATTACCCTTGACGGAAACAGTCATTGTAAAAGGAAATACTAATGCCATTACGGATGGGATGATTGCTGTGATTAATGCAAGAGCTGCTGTAAAGAGTGCCTTTTTAAATGTGAAAATCAATTTAGGATCTATACAAGATGCAGAGTTTGTGAAACAATTGGCAGATAGCATGGAAGAGATAGAAGCTGTGTTAGATGCAGAGGAACAACGATTGTTAGGTCTTGCTAAAATATAAGACCCATCATAATGGAATGAAGGAAATCATATGGGGATAGAAATTCATTTATTAGGGACACCACGGATACAAGTAGATGGGAAAGATATCTTTTTTACCTATGGAAAAGTACAAGCGCTCATTTATTATATGGTGGTAAAAGGAGTAGCCCTCCGAGATGAAATTAGCGGTTTATTGTGGCCGGAAAAATCGGAGGTCAATGCCAGAAAAAACTTAAGAAATGCCATTTATGAGGCAAAAAAGCTATTGGGGGCAGATGTATTTGTATCACCGAGGAACGCTGTATTACAATGGAATCCTACAGCACATATCTATGTGGATGTACATCAATTTCAAAGGAACCCTAAACAATATATAGATATTTACAAAGGGGAATTTTTACAAGGATTTTATGTAAAAGATGCAGTGGCTTATGAAGATTGGTATTTAGGGGAACGAAGTCGTCTTAAATCTATGTACATGGAGGCGGTCTATGATTTAGTAGATGCAGGGATTGAGGAAAAAAATATCGCCTGTATTGAGCGATATATTCCTGTCCTATTGTCCTATGACCCCTATAACGAAGAGCGGTTTAGTGCGATTTTGGAACTGATTATGAGCCAAGGTTTCACGACCATGGGGAAACAGTTATACCATCAACTACAATGTATTTACGCAGATGATTTAGATGAAAGTGTACCTAACTCTCTTCGAGAAGCCATGCATTTATCAAAAGTACAAAAGCAAGAGGCGGTGTCCTTTGTAGAACATACGATGTTGAAAGGCCGTGATGCAGAAGCAGGAGAGGTGCAGAAGTACTTGCACTTCTTTGAAGATGCTCCCTTAGCTTTGCGTATTACAGGAGACACTGGAAGCGGTAAAACGAGCCTCGTAGAATATATACGAGATAAAGTAGAGCCCTACCGATGTGTGTTAGATAGCCAATGTTATGAAGAGGAACAAGGCTTGCTATTGCATGCGTGGATTCCTATTGTAGGAAAGATACTTGAAGAAATAGAATTACAAGGTCTGGAAAACATCGAATTACGGCGTATTTATGAAATCTTTCCACAGTTAGATCGACGTATGGCTCGAGACTTGGGCTTTTTAGAAGTAACGGAAGCATTGCCTTTTGATGTAGTGTACCAAGCAGTATCAAATCTGCTAGAACAGGTGTCGGAAGAAATTCCTTTTACATTGATTTTTGAGGATGTGCAATGGATGGACTCCTTAAGTTTTTCTTTATTGAGTTTATTGCTGTTACATCATAGGTCTGAACGTCTTATGATTATTGTCACTGACGTAGAGGAAGTAAAAGGCATGCATCAACGAACCTTGCAAAGTTTAGAACAGCAGAAAGCATTGCAAAGTATTTCCTTATTGCCTTTACCAGATGAACGGATGCGAGCTTTTATCTTGGACCGAGAACCTACGTTACAGGACACAGATATAGTGGATCAATTAGTAGAAGTCAGTCGAGGCAATCTGTTAGTGCTGATAGAAAGTATGCAACTATGGAAAGAATATGGTTCTATTTATGGTTTGACTAAAGATATGGAACTGCTCTACAGCAAGAAATGCGATACTTTATCTGAAGAAGAGCGTAAATTGGCGGAGTTTATCAGTTTATTCTATAATGAAGCACCATTAGGGATGATTGAACAATATATGGGCATAGACAAACTACGTCTGTTGCAAACTTTAGAGGAGTTGGAAAGAAAAGGATTCATTGATTACCGTACACAACATGGTGAAGTGCAATATAGTTTAAAGCAATTCAAGTGCAAAGAGTATTTACGAGATCAAATGGCTATCGATCGCCGTCAAATTTTGCATGCCTATTTGGGAGAAGCCTGGGAAAAACGGTTAACACACTCTAAGGAAGATATGATTCGCTATAAGCAACTAGAATTTCATTTCCGTGAAGCAGGACAATACCAAAAAGCTTTAATGTATAAATTAAAATCTTTTATGCATTATTTAAACTTCAATAAAGATGCCTCTCCAGAACTTGGGGTAGGGGAATTATCCTCTGTCTATGCAGGGTATTTTATGGGAGAAGTAACGGGTAAAGCCTTGCAGGAAATAGAAGATGAGTTAGCTCATGTGTACACATTGTATGGAGATGTGCCAGAGGTGCGGGCCCTAGAATTGCCTTACCTATACGGAGCAGGTAAATATTACATGAGTGTCGGTGATAAGGTGCGAGGGTTAGGATACTTTCAAGAATTATTAGAGGAAAGTACGGAACAAGAAGCATCGAATTATAAGTTGAAAGCCTATAAAGAGATGATTTATTATCACTTGCAAATGCGTCATATTCTAGAGATACATCAATATACCACAAAGGCTCTTGCGTTGGCAGAACAGTACCATTTCAAAAAGGAGATTGGGGTTATATTAAGACTGAAAGCGTTGGCTTTCATTATGGAAGGTCAGCCAGAACAGGCCATTCCCCTCCTAGAGGAATCTATACGCTTATTCTCGGTAACCCAAACTGTGGCTCGTAGATATGCTATTAATATCGGGGCGGCCTATAACTACTTAGGAGATATTGAAAAAAGTCGGTCTCGTCTGGAGACGGCATTAGAGATGTACAAAAAAGCACTGGACTATTGTGATCAAACGGAACTATATAGTTCATGGATTGTATTTGCCACCAATGCGGGTATGACAGCTTTTGCATTGCAGCAATATGAATTAGCATTTACCTATTTTCAAAAGTCCTATGAATTATGCTTGCAATATACCATAAGTCGACGGAGACCGACTATTGAGGCATACCTTGGTTTGTTAGCCCGAATTAAAGGAGATACGCAGACAGCTGTATCCTATTTGGAATCTGCCCAATCTCATGGTGTAGTAGAGCAACATGGACAAGAAGTTGGTCGTGTGCATTGGGCTATTTGTTTCCTCAAAACTGAGTATCCTAGTGCAGAGGTGGATCAAGCTTTTTCTAAAAGTTTGGCTACCTATGGTACAATAGCATTGCAACAATTAGATGGCTATGGAGATGTATGGGAACGAACGTACCTAGAACAGTTGCTCCAAGCTGAGTAAGTACAAAAGAAGGAGATCCTAAATGGATATAGTGTTAAACCCCATAGTGTTATCAGTCATCGCCATGTCGATTCTGTGTTTGCTACGATTTAACGTGTTGTTATCGGTTATCGTAGCTTCCTTAGTGGCAGGCCTAGCAGGAGGGATGACGGTAACTACTACGATTGAGTCATTAATCGGTGGTATGGGCGGCAATTCGGAAACTGCATTTAGTTATATTTTACTGGGAGCCTTAGCTATTGTCATTGGACGGTCTGGGCTAGCTACAGTAGTCACCAAGAAGATTACTAATATTGTAGGTACGAAAAAAGTAGCATTTACCTTGCTTATCGCTTTCGTAGCATGTTTTTCGCAAAACTTAATTCCTGTGCATATTGCCTTCATTCCTATTTTGATTCCGCCCCTATTAGTGGTGATGAATCGAATGAAATTAGACCGTAGAGCGGTGGCATGTGCCTTAACATTTGGGTTGAAAGCACCGTATGTATCTTTGCCAGTTGGCTTTGGATTGCTGTTTATGACTATTATAAAAGATCAAATGGTAGCGAACGGTGTGAATGTATCGATTTCTGATATAGCTTCTGTCATGTGGATTGGTGGTATATCCATGGTGGTAGGATTATTGCTTGCCATTGTGTACTATAGTCGAAGTCGTGAGTATGAAGATATTGCGGTGGTGCAAGAAGAATCTACAGAGCATACAACTCGTATGACGCCGGATTGTTGGAAAGGATTAGCAGGGGCAGCAGTGGCTTTTGTAGCACAGCTGTATTTTAAATCTTTGCCCATAGGAGCGTTAGCAGGATTGGCCGTATTCTTTGCTACAGGGCTTATCAAATGGTCTAAAATGGATGAAGATGTGGATGGTGGTATTCGCATGATGGGGACTATTGCCTTTGTCATGTTAATTGCCGCAGGTTATGCCAACGTATTGCGAGAAACAAACTCTGTGGAACATTTAGTATCAGCCACAGTGACTATTATTGATTCAAAATTAGTAGGTGCCATCGTGATGCTTATTGTGGGATTGCTAATTACTATGGGAATAGGCACTTCCTTTGGTACCATTCCAGTGATTGCATCTATATATATTCCTATGGGATTGCATTTAGGTTTTTCAGTGCCGGCTATCATCTTATTAATCGGTATCGCAGCAGCCTTAGGAGATGCAGGTTCGCCAGCATCGGATTCTACATTAGGGCCTACATCAGGACTCAATGCAGATGGACAACACAATCATATATGGGATACTTGCGTGCCCACATTTATATTCTATGACATTACCTTGCTTGTGGGTGGTGTCATAGGGGCATTGGTGTTATAAAGTAAAAGGACTGTCTATATAACAAAAGAACCGCACTGTTGTGCGGTTCTAACTGTGGTGGAACACCAGGGGTTCGAACCCTGGACCCTCTGATTAAGAGTCAGATGCTCTGCCAACTGAGCTAGTGTTCCATGCAACATGGTAAATTATGGTTTTATTATAGTCCTATCATTCAATTTTGTAAATGAAAAATTTATAAATAACATAGGAAACTACTTGCTATTTAAGATGTTCTATGTAATAATATAGAGGTCAGGAAAAACCTGGCTTTTTTAGATTGCATTTGACATAGGCTTCCACTTGTGGTAGTCTATATTAGTATGTTTATGAAGTAATAGCCGTCTAGGCACTTTAAAGAGAGGTGTAAACTGATGCGTAACGCAGTAACAATGGCTTGTACTGAATGCAAGCAACGTAACTATCAGACAAACAAAAACAAAAAAATAACCCAGATCGTATTGAAATGAATAAATTCTGTAAATTCTGTGGTAAACACACGTTACACCGTGAAACAAAATAATTGTTAATTATTTGTTGACGTGAGGATGTGATATCATGGCAGGAACTAATTCAAAAGCTCAAGCACAACAAAATGGTAACGGTAAATTCGTTCGTGAAGTGCGATCTGAGCTCAAGAAAGTAGTCTGGCCTACAAAAAAAGAGCTTGTGAACTATACGATTGCCGTATTTATAGCAGTAATTTTAATTTCTGTTATTATTGGTATCGTTGACACAGTATTTGCAGAACTTTTTAAGTTGTTAAAGAGTGCTGTAAAGTAGGAGGCTTTTTTAATGGGAACAGATAAAAAGTGGTATGTCTTACATACTTACTCAGGCTACGAAAATAAAGTAAAAACCACTTTGGAGTTGAAAGTTCAAGCTATGGGAATGGAAGATGTGATTTCACGCATCTTAATTCCAATGGAAGATGAAATCGACGAAAAAGATGGCGTAAAAAAAGTAGTAAAACGCAAAGTCTTTCCAGGCTATGTGCTGGTAGAAATGGAAGTAAATGACGAATCCTGGTATGTGGTGCGTAATACACCAGGTGTTACAGGATTTGTTGGTTCTGTAACAAAACCAGTGCCACTATCTGATTCTGAAGTAGCTTATATCTTGAAGTCTCAAGGTTTAGATCAAGAACCAGTACAAACTCTTGATGTTGAAGTAGGAGAAACTGTCCGAATTACATCCGGTGCCTTTGAAGATAGAACAGGCGTTATTACTGAAATCAATCACGATCATGCAAAATTACGTTTAAATGTAGAGATGTTTAATCGTGAAACCCCAGTAGAGGTAGAATATTCTCAAGTTGAGAAAATTCTTTAATATATTATATAACTCTAACCTTTTTAGGCAGCCGGGAGGTTGCCAGTGGGAGGGGCAATTTCGCTCCGTTACCACCACATTTTGACGCAAGGAGGTGTAATCACCATGGCTAAAAAAGTTAGTAAAGTTGTGAAATTACAGTGCGAGGCTGGTAAAGCGAGTCCAGCGCCACCGATTGGTCCAGCTTTGGGTCAAGCAGGTGTTAACATCATGGGCTTCGTTAAAGAATTTAACGAAAGAACAGCTCAACAAGCTGGTCTTATCATCCCAGTTGTTATTACTGTATACGAAGATAGAAGCTTCACTTTCATCACAAAAACTCCACCAGCTGCAGTTTTATTGAAAAAAGCAGCAGGTATCCCAAAAGGATCTGGAGTACCTAACCGTGATAAAGTAGCTAAAGTTGGTCGCGATAAAGTTCGTGAAATCGCTGAACTTAAAATGTCTGACTTAAATGCTAACACTGTTGAGCAAGCTATGCGTATGGTAGAAGGTACTGCACGCAGCATGGGCATTGAAATCGTTGATTAATTAGCGTACGGTATGTGACTCACATATCGGTGGGAGGGACATCCCGTTACACCACATAAGGAGGAATAAAAATGGCAAAAGTAGGTAAGAAATATGCTGAAGCAGTAAAACTTATCGAAGCAGATAAATTCTACGAACCAGTAGAAGGTATTGAATTAGTTAAGAAAACTGCCACTGCAAAATTCGACGAAACAATCGAAATCGCTTTCAATTTGAACGTCGATCCTAAATACGCTGATCAACAAGTTCGTGGTGCCGTTGTATTACCACATGGTACAGGTAAAACTCAACGCGTACTCGTATTTGCGAAAGGCGACAAAATTAAAGAAGCTGAGGATGCTGGCGCAGATATCGTTGGTTCCGAAGAATTAGTAGCAAAAGTACAAGGTGGTTTCAGCGACTTCGACGTTGTTGTAGCTACTCCTGACATGATGGGCCAAGTTGGTCGTTTAGGTAAAATTTTAGGTCCTAAAGGCTTAATGCCAAACCCTAAAGTTGGTACTGTAACACCTGACGTAGCTCGTGCTGTTAGCGAAATTAAAGCAGGTAAAATCGAATACCGTACAGACAAAGCTGGTATCATTGCATGTCCTATCGGTAAAGCATCTTTCGATGATGCGAAATTACTTGACAATTTCCGTACAATCGTTGATACTATTGTTAAAGCTAAACCTGCAGCAGCTAAAGGTCAATACATTAAAACTGTGACACTTAGCTCCACTATGGGTCCTGGCGTTCCTATGAACGTGTTTAAATTAACAAGCACTAGCAAGGAACAATAATTATATATGTTCTCTTAGCTGTAGACGGCTGGCATCATTTGATTTAATGAGGAAACTCGCCCGCTGAGGCTGAATCCAATCTATTATGGAATGGTTCTCGACCTCAACGTCTTCGTTGAGGTCGTTTTTACGCTAAGATAGTACATAGAAAATCACCAAAAATCTACAAGGAGGTATTCTAATGGCTGTCACTCAACAAAAACAAGCAGTTGTAGCTCAAATGAAAGAAACTCTTTCTGAAGCGAAAGGTGCTGTATTAGTTGGTTATAGCGGTTTGACTGTTGCTCAAGTAACAGATCTTCGTCGTAAATTCTTGGCTGAAGGTGTAGAATACAAAGTAATCAAAAATACTTTGACTCGCATCGCTGCTAACGAATTAGGTTACGAAGCTTTCTCTGAGCATTTAGAAGGTCCTACTGCATTAGCAACTTCTAGCACAGACGCTGTAGCTCCAGCTCGTATTCTTGAAAACTTCATTAAAGACACAAAAACTGAAGCTTTAACTGTTAAAGCTGGTATTGTGGAAGGTGAAGTTCTTGACGCTGCAAAAGTACAAGAAATTGCAAACTTGCCGAACCGCGAAGGTATGCTTTCCATGCTTCTTTCCGTGCTTCAAGCTCCAGTTCGCAATGTAGCTTACGCAGTAAAAGCTGTTGCGGAAGCAAAAGACGAAACTGTTGCATAATAGCAACACAATTAACTAAGAAAACATATATCAAAAATGGAGGATATCAATCATGGCATTGAACATCGAAAACATCGTTGCTGAATTAGAAACTGCAACTATTTTAGAACTTAATGATCTTGTAAAAGCAATCGAAGACAAATTCGGCGTAACTGCTGCTGCTCCTGTAGCTGTAGCTGCTGCTGGTGCTGCTGCTGGCGGTGCTGACGCTAAATCCGAATTCGACGTAATTCTTAAAGACGCTGGTGCTTCCAAAATCAACGTAATCAAAGTTGTACGTGAAGCTACTGGTTTAGGCTTGAAAGAAGCTAAAGCTATCGTTGACGGCGCTCCTGCTGCTGTTAAAGAAGGCGTAGCTGCTGCTGACGCTGAAGCTTTAAAAGCTAAATTAGAAGAAGCTGGCGCAACAATCGAATTGAAATAATTGATTTGCTAGTCAAAAACCCCTTGAACACTTGTGTTCGAGGGGTTTTGTGTTATAATGATTATAAATGGTTGGGAAGTAAGGTATGAACAGGAAGGAGAACAATACGATGATTATAGTTTTGAATATATTTTGGTTTATCGTTGCTTTTATAGTAACAGGATTTACTACAGATGATTTATTTATGGGGCCATATCGTCATAAAATGATTGGCTTTATTTTTGCTTTTTATATAGTTTCTTCTATACTTATGCTGATTCCTGCAAATATTGCTCACAGAAAAGGACGTTCATTTAGTGCGTTTGCTATCTATGGAATATTGTTATGGATAGTTGCATTAATACATGCCATTATGATGTCTTCTGATAAGGTTAAGGCAGAGCCAGATAAATATAAGTCTTGCCCATATTGTGGAGAAACAGTACTTAAAGTTGCTACAAAATGTAAACATTGTCATGAAATGCTTGAATAAAAATTTGCAAAAGATATTAACTTGCGTGTTAATAAAAAGACGGGTATTGTGCCCGTCTTTTTATATTAATAACTTTCGATATATGATATAATATCTAGGTAGAGTTTAGATATAAATAGAATAGAGGAGATTATGAAACTAATTATATCCCCTAGTAAAACAAAAGATATAAAAGGCACTCCTAGTGGACCTGTGTTTGCACCGCATATGACGGAACATATTGTGAAACACATGCAAGGTGCATCAAAAGAAGTACTGGGAAAAGCTTTAAAAATAAAAGATACAGTCTTAGATGAAGTATATGATTTTTATCAAAATTATGACAAAGAAGTAGAAGGTATGGCAGCGCTTAGCTATAACGGGCTATCTTTCAAAAATTTTGATTATGATGGACTTTCAGAGGAAGGAAAAGCATTCGCTAATACCCATGTATGGATAGGGTCTGCCTTGTATGGCTTAGTAGCCCCTAATAGTGGTATCAAAGGGTATCGGCTGGATTTAATTGATCCTGTATTGAAAGAGGAAAAAACAAATCTATATGCGTGGTGGCAATCTTTAGTGGATGCCGCTGTAGGTGAGGAAGATTGGATAATCAATTTGGCATCTAAGGAATATTCTAAATGGATTAACCATCCTAAGATGGTAACCATAGAATTTTTAGAGCATCGTAATGGTGTGTGGAAGCAGCTTAGTACATCGTCAAAACAGATGCGTGGTTCATTGGCACATTATATCTGTGAACATCAAGTGACAGAACTTTCACAGTTACCAAAAGAATTAAAAGGATTTGTATTGGATCCATTGCCTACAGCTATAGATGGGTCAATTACCATTGCCTATCGTAAGGAATTATAAGTATTACATGTGTTCTAATAGAGGAATTATGACAGTAGATAGTATTTTACAAAAAGACCTTGTCGGAGACGAGTGGTTAACGGAGGAGGAGTTACGATTTCTCATGACCATTACGGATGAGGGAGAATTACAAAAAATATATAAAAAAGCCTATGAAGTAAAAGCTGCTTATGTAGATAAGGTAGCCTATTACCGTGGACTCATTGAGTTTTCCAATCGTTGTATCAAAAACTGTTTATATTGTGGTATCCGTCATGAAAACAGCAAGACAGAACGATTTGATATGTCTCGTGATGATGTATTAAAAATGGCACAATGGGCTTACGATCATGATTATGGCTCTTTAACATTACAGTCAGGAGAACGCACGGATGATGCCTTTGTAGATTATGTGGTGGATTTAATTCGAGATATTAAACAGTTAAGCAACAATGAGCTAGGCATCACCATGTGTGTAGGGGAGCAATCGGAAGAAGCATACCGACGTATGCGTGAAGCAGGTGCGGATCGCTACCTTCTTCGCATTGAAACAACGAACAAAGACTTATTTGAGATGATCCATCCAAAGGATGCCTTACACTCCTTTGAGACACGTGTGAATTGCTTGAAGTCTTTGCGCAAGGTAGGATTTCAAGTCGGTACCGGTGTTATGATTGGTTTACCTGGACAAACACTAGATGATCTTGTCAACGACATTTTATTCTATCGTGATATGGATATCGATATGATTGGTATGGGACCGTATGTGGTACACCATGATACTCCTCTAGGGCAACGTGCTTTGGAATTAGGCGTAGACTCACAAGAGGGTAAACTAGAGCGGGTGCAGTTAGGATTAAAAATGATTGCCTTAACACGCCTATTCTTAAAAGATGTTAATATTGCAGCTACCACAGCATTGCAAGCTTTAGACAAACTAGGTCGTGAAAAAGGATTGGCGGCTGGAGCGAATATCTTAATGCCTATCATTACAGTACCAGAGCATCGTGCGAAGTATTTATTATATGATAATAAGCCATGTGTGGATGATAATGCAGACCAATGTAAAGAGTGTTTAACTCGTCGAGTGATGTCTATTGGTGATCGTGTAGGTTGGAAACAGCAAGGTAATTCACAACATTATAAAAAACGAATTCGATAATTTTATGTGAGGTGACTGATGAATTTATTAAATGAAATATTACGACATAATCGAGAATTTCTAGACAGTACGACCAAAGAACATGGGGATGAGCCACCAACAGTAAGTAAGGTGCCAACTCGTGAAATTGCGATTTTGACGTGTATGGATACGAGATTAGTAAACTTTATGGAGCAGGCTCTCGGCATTGAACGGGGTCATGCAAAGGTGATTAAATCGGCGGGTAACTCCATTTCAGGTATGTTTGATAGCGTGGTACGTAGTTTGTTAGTTTGCATCTATGAGCTAGGAGTATCTGAAATTTTTGTGATCGGTCATTATGAGTGTGGTATGGCGAAAACTACTTCTGAAAGTTTGACTACAGCCATGTTGTCGCGTGGTGTAGCACCTGAGGCGATTCAAATGGTGCGTCACGAATTAGAGCATTGGGCCGATGGATTTTCTCACCCAGTAGATAATGTACAAGAAACGGTGAGCATGCTTCGAATGAATCCGTTGATACCCAAAGATGTGGCAGTTCATGGATTAATGATGCATCCAAATTCTGGAGAAGTAGAAGTTGTAGAAGTTGGCTATGAACTTTAAAAAAGAATTGACAAATTGAATCTTTCTATGGTATTCTTAGTAAGTATCATGGAGGATTACTCAAGAGGCTGAAGAGGACGGTTTGCTAAATCGTTAGGTCGGGTTACCGGCGCTAGGGTTCGAATCCCTAATCCTCCGCCACAGGACAAGAGCACATATGTTATACATGTGTGCTTTTTGTTTTTATTTTATCAAAAATCGTCAAATAAACGTCAAAAAGTTATATCTAATATGCTTGTTAGTTATCATTAAATTTGATTTAATAAAAA
This sequence comes from Veillonella sp. oral taxon 780 str. F0422, assembly GCF_000221605.1. Taxonomy (NCBI): domain Bacteria; kingdom Bacillati; phylum Bacillota; class Negativicutes; order Veillonellales; family Veillonellaceae; genus Veillonella; species Veillonella sp. oral taxon 780. The sequence goes on from NZ_AFUJ01000023.1 coordinate 149,120, forward strand.
TACTATAAAAAGTGTTATAAAAAATAGTTTATGAGATAATAACTATCTGTCATTTCACAAATGTTTTGGACTCTTGTATACTACAGACATGCAATAAGAGTACACTTAACTGGAAGAGTAGAGTGTTATGACAAGGAAGGAAGTAACTAATATGAGTTTAGTAACAGCATGGATAGAAAATTTAAAAAACATCGTTTAGAAGCATGTGAAGCAAGTCAATGTAAAGATAATAGCATTAAAGGCTGGCCACATCCTTGGACTTCTGAATTACAAGATGAAGAAGTTGTAGAAGTGTTTGTAGCAGAATGCTGCAGCCATTAATTTAGCGTACTTTCCCTTTATATAGAGGACTCCAACAAGAAGCACAAAAAACCACGGTGAAGGAAGACACCGTGGTTTTTTGTTGCTTATGTTAGAAACTGAGTATCCTTTAGTTAAAAGGTTTAAGTCAGAAGCCTTATTTGATGATTAGCAATCGTGTATATGTGAGATGTAACCCTTACTCTTCAGATATATTTGCGGTATAGGGCAATTCTACCATACGAACTTCTTGTAATTGCCAAGTTAAGTTACCACCAGTTAGATTCGTCAAATCAGCTTCTAAGGAGGTCACAGCTTCTGGTTCTACATAGATTTCAATAGATACTAGATCTGTAAACGATGCTGTATAGTGAAGCCCTTGAGTTTGTAGTTGGCGCTCTATGGCTCCAAAGTTAGAATAATCTACGGAGATAGTCACAATTTGGCGAGGTGCAATAAGTAGTTTAGGACCTTCTTGGACAGCCTTAGCTGCACTATGAGAGTACGCACGAATGAGTCCTCCTGCACCTAACTTAATACCTCCGAAATAACGAGTAACCACGACAGCTACATTTGTAATGCCTGTTTTTTTAATACTTCTAGCATCGGCTTTCCTGCCGTCCCTGAGGGCTCTCCATTGTCAGAGGAACGCTGTTGTTCTTGGCGAGGGCCGATAGCATAGGCGGTGCAGTTGTGAGTAGCATCCCAAAATTCTTTGGATATACGTTGGATAAATGTTTGTGCTTCTCCTTCAGTAGTAACAGGAGCGATAGTAGAAATGAAACGTGACTTTTCGATAATATATTCAGTTCTAAACTCATTGGCTATAGTGATATAAGATTGGGGGATATCTGACATAGAAACTCCTGTATATGAATAATAAATATTAGTTTACAATCCTTGTGTATCTATAGTATAACATAAGTTAGTGGAACACTGTTGATATACGAAATATAGAGTGTTAGATCTGTATAATCGGACAGCGTAATACGGACAGGATACAATAGTTTGTGTAAACACGGTGGGTTAGACAATCGATAGCTATTAAATCGGTGTAAGCCATATACTGCGAGATTTGTATAGTCCATGTACTATGAAATAGGTTGGATATATGTTAATATATTTATATTGAGAAATTTAAATATCTTTCATATAGAACCATATATCATTAGGAGGAATCATGCGTAAAGAAGAATTTTCTATTATCGGCATGCACTGCGCAGCTTGTGTAGGGCGTGTAGAAAAAGTGGTCAGTAAGTTAGAAGGTGTGGCTGATGTAAAAGTCAACTTGCTCACCAATAAAGGAACGGTAGCGTATACAGATGATAGCACGATTGGTGCTACAGAAGTCATCGCTGCCATTGAAAAAATTGGATTTGAAGCACATATTGCTACTGATGCGGATATGAAGGTAGAAAAACCATCTCATAAAGGGCAATATATCCGCTTAGGCGTGGCAGCTCTCATGGCTGTTCCGATGATGGTGTCCATGATGGGGCACTATTTATGGCATTGGCCTATGTTATCGCATGAGGTTGAATTGGTGTTAGCTACGATTGCTCAATTTGGGGCGGGCTGGATTTTTTACACTAGCGCTTTTGCAGCCATTCGTAGTGGTACACTTACCATGGATGTGCTAGTCGCATTGGGAACTTCCGTAGCCTATGGGTTTAGCATTTACCAAATGGCAGTGGGGAATCACGATGTATATTTTGAAACTTCGGCATGGTTAATTACTTTTATATTATTGGGCAAACTATTAGAAGATATTGCTAAGGGTCGTACGTCTGAGGCCATTCAAAAATTAGTGGCATTACAACCTAGCGTGGCCCATGTGGAACGCAATGGGGAGTGGATGGACATTCCTACGAAGGAGATTGTCCTAGGTGACAAGATCCAAGTGCGGGCCGGCGAAAAAGTGCCAGTAGATGGAATTATTTTAGAAGGTCATTCCACAGTGGATGAGGCTATGTTGACAGGTGAAAGCGTACCTGTAGAAAAAGGTCAGTCTAGTCAAGTCATAGGCGCTACAGTTAACATGTCGGGTACATTTATTATGAAAGCCACTGCTATTGGGGAGGAAACTATGTTATCCCAAATCATCAAAGTAGTGGAACAAGCGCAAGCATCTAAAGCGAGCATTCAGCGTATCGCGGATGTGGTAGCATCCTATTTTGTGCCGGTAGTCATCGGTATTGCCATTCTTACCATGATTATTTGGTATTTTGTATTAGGATCTACGGTAGGAGAAGCTTTATTATATGGCACAGCTGTGCTTGTAATTGCCTGCCCGTGCGCCTTGGGCTTGGCGACACCTACATCTATCATGGTAGGTTCAGGCCTTGGGGCAGAACATGGTGTGCTTATTAAAAGCGCAGAATTTTTAGAAAAAGCAGGTCATATCAATGCGATTATCATGGATAAAACTGGGACTTTAACGGAAGGAAAGCTATCTGTTACGAAAGTGATATATACAGCGGGTGATGAAATGTATAACTTAGCTTTCACAGTGAATCTTGAAAAAGGTTCTACCCACCCTATTGCACAAGCCATTGCTAAATACGGTGCTAGCAAAGGCGTGCCACAAATGATCGTGAAAGACTTCCAAGATATTCCAGGAAAAGGATTGGAAGGACGTATAGCGGATAAATTGATTCGGGTTGGTCATACTCGCTGGATGCAAGAACTAGGTGTTGATATCACGCCATGGCAAGCGGAGATCCACAGTCTGGAAGAACAAGGCAATTCTGTATCCGTCTTGTTAGTAGACGGCACAGTACACGGTATTTGGGCTGTAGCAGATACATTGCGGCCAGAAACTCCTGAGGTTGTAAAGGCTTTACAAGAGCAAGGCATCGATGTGTGGATGGTCACAGGAGACAATGCGCGCACAGCGAACTATATAGCTGCCCAAGCAGGAATTACTCACGTAGTAGCGGAAGTACTGCCACAAGATAAAGCAAATACCATCGCCACATTACAAAGTCAAGGAAAATCCGTTGGCATGGTGGGAGATGGTATCAATGATGCGCCAGCTTTAGCGCTAGCAGATATTGGATTTGGTATCGGTCATGGTACGGACGTAGCCATTGAGGCGGCGGATATCGTATTAGTGCGAAATGATTTGCGCACCTTAGTACAAGCCGTGACGATTAGTCGTAAAACGATGACAAATATTAAACAAAATTTATTCTGGGCATTGATCTTTAACTGCATTGGTATTCCATTGGCAGCCATAGGGTATTTGAGCCCTATCATTGCCGGAACCGCCATGGCATTTAGCTCTGTTACTGTGGTAAGTAATGCATTGCGGTTAAAACGTGCAAAAGTGTAATCATCAGCCTATATGATGATCCGGAGAAGTTCATAACTTTATTGTAATATCTATGTAATAGGACTTACATGAACATTCACCGTATGTCATACAATAGAAAAGGACTATAACAAATACGAAGTAGGTACGATTTGCTATAGTCCTTTTTGTGGATATTATACAAAATGCTGGAATTATGTATATAAGCGTGGTCGGTAATAGTTTTAACACAAAAATAGAACCCCAACTCAAGGGAAGAAGAGTTGGGGTTTTGTTTCGGACATCGTCCTATCTATTTCACTCAAAGGTTGGGGTATATTCTAATAGTATGGGCGTACGTATTTGAATCAACCTTTTTTGTGCTTACATTTACCAGCTGTGTTGCCGCTCATAATGCGGTTGAACATAGCATGGATTTCCTCGGAAGATTGACCTTCTTCACGAGCTGCTTCAATATGACGCATTGCCATATCGTAGCGTGCTAATTTTTCTGGATCGTTCGCGTAAAATTCGCGACCTTTGTGTCCACATGCCATAGGGATAGCCTCCTTTTACAATATAGTTTATACTTATTAACTTGCTCATTGAGAACTCCTGTACATCTAGTACCTGTCCTCTGTTATTATAATAAAGTATATGGTTGTGGTGGAGTCAACAAATAAAAAGAATTATTTTTAAAATTTTTCATATCTTTTATTAACCATTGATAGTATAAGGTTTATAGAACTTGAAAGGTTTTGGACTAGACTTTTTTATGAGAATTAATTTAATAATAGATAAAAATATATGAAAGAAACTCAATATATTAAAAAGCCCATAGTTATGCTATAGTATAGGTGTAGTTAAAACTATATGCCTGTAGTTTAGTTTTGCTAAAACACTTATATATTACAGGAAATGAAATAAAAGAAGTGTTAAAAAAATTACAGATAATACAGAGATTGCAAATATTGTAAATGTATTATAAGCAATATGAGTATAAAAGGCATTACAGGGGTTAGATGTATTAAATGTGTTAAACGTGTTAAACGTGTTAAATGTAGTAACCTATTAGAAAATCTAAATACCTGTTAGAAATACAGTAGAAAGGATAGTATCTATGCGAAATATTTATATGACGATTGGAGATGTGTCGAAAATTTATGGCATATCAAAACAAACGATCTTATACTATGAAAAATTAGGACTATTTCTGCCAGCAAAAATTGAAGATAATGGATACCGTTATTACACATTAGAAGAGTGCTATCGATTAGAGATTATTTTGACCCTAAAAAACTAAATCTATCCTTGAAAGATATTCAAGATTATGTGGAACATCGAGGTCCGCATATGTTGAAAACCTTATTAGAAGATGCACGCTATGGCTTTGATCGGGAGATTAATGATTTATATACAAATAAAATGAATTTAGAGAGAACCTTATTTAACTTAGAACGATATTTAAAAATACCTAAAAATCGATTGTTCTTTGGTATGAAAGAAGAATCTTTCTATGCACTAACTCCTTATGATGCAACAGAAAAAGGAAAGAAAAAGTTGTTTACTTTATTAGAACATCAAGCTAGGCTTATAGAGGAAGTGCCTTTTAAAGCTATTCAAATTGGTATGGCTATCGATGGAGAAGACTATGAACAGGGAGATATCATCAAGTACAGCCATTATTGTACAGATGTAGGATTTGATTATGAAGGAGACATGGAGATTGTTACTCGTCCTAGAGGGATGTATCTAGAAATGTTTTATACGGGTCTTTATGAAGAACAGGCTCAGTGGATGTACGATAAAGTAAGTAGTTATTTATCTTATGAGGGATTACAAATTGCAGGTTCCGTATATATAGAACCAGTACGGAATTATTGGACAGAGACAAAACGTGAAGACTATTTATCTAAAATTACAGTACCTGTTGAGGAATAGGTGAAACATGTATGCTGGAAAATTGGAAACAGAATATAAAAAATGAGTTACCATAAGACGCGATGCAATACAAAATATAAGATGTTGTGGTATAGATTATTTTGTGTGTAAAGGCAATTCACTTTACAACTATTGACAAGTTAGGTAAATATTGGTAATATAGGGTGTAAATATTTTTTGCTTGACAGATTATACTTTCAAAACGCTTAGAAGGAGGGACCATGGAAGAACGAATGACAATTAGTTTGTTGTTAGATTTTTATGGATCTTTGCTGACGGAGCGACAACGAGAGTGTTATGCCTTACATCATGAAGATGATATGTCACTAGGTGAAATTGCAGAAGAAATGCATATCTCTAGGCAAGCTGTTCATGATAATATTGAACGAGCAAAAGCTAGTATGGAGGGGTATGAACAAAAGTTGCACCTCATTGAACAATATTTACTACGGCGAAAGATTGTGAAACAGATTAGAGAAGAGCTAGTATCTGCTACCATTACATCTGAATCGATTCAATCATTATTAACACAATTGGAGGGCTAGTATGGCTTTTGAAAATTTAACACATAAATTACAAGAAGCCTTTGCATCCTTAAAAGGAAAAGGTAAAATTTCTGAAGAAGATGTTAACCTAGCGTTACGACAAGTTCGGTTTGCTTTGTTAGAAGCTGACGTAAACTTTGGAGTAGCGAAAGATTTCATTGCCCGTATCAAGGATAAAGCCTTGGGTGAGGAAGTGTTTGGTTCCTTGAACCCAGCGCAAACGGTCATTAAAATTGTGAATGACGAATTAACCGAGTTATTAGGTGGCACTGAAAGTCGTATTATGATTTCTCCGAAACCTCCCACAATCATTATGTTGGTAGGTTTACAAGGGGCAGGTAAAACGACTACGGCTGGTAAGTTGTCTGTACATCTTCGTAAACAAGGTAAGAATCCAATGCTAGTAGCAGCCGATGTGTATCGTCCAGCAGCGATTAAGCAATTGCAAGTAGTGGGCGCTCAAATCGATGTTCCTGTATTTGCAAATGAAACGCCAGGTGCGAATCCTGTGGAGATTGCTAAAGCGGGTATTGAAGAGGCAAAACGCTTATTCAAAGACATTGTTATCATCGATACAGCAGGTCGCTTAGCCATTGATGAAACCTTGATGGATGAACTAGCTAATATCAAGGGTGAAGTAAAACCGCATGAAATCTTGCTAGTGGTGGATGCCATGATTGGGCAAGATGCAGTAGGCACAGCCGAAGCATTTAATAATTACCTAGGCCTTGATGGTGTCATTCTAACGAAAATGGATGGCGATGCCCGTGGTGGTGCAGCACTTTCCATTAAAGCTGTCACAGGTACGCCAATTAAGTTTACCGGTACTAGCGAAAAAATGGATGGTTTAGAAGTATTCCATCCAGATCGTATGGCATCTCGTATTCTTGATTTAGGCGATTTCAAAACATTGATTGAAAATGTGCAAAGTTCTATCGATGAAGAAGAAGCGAAAAAAATGGCTGAGAAAATGGCCAAAAATAGCTTTACTTTAGATGATTTCTTAGCGCAAATGAACCAAATACGCAAATTGGGACCTTTGCAAAATATCTTAGGCATGTTACCAGGTATGGGGAAATTGAAGGACCAATTAGCAGGTTTTGATTTAGATAATAAAGAAGTGCGTCAAATTGAAGCTATCATCAAATCTATGACGATGGCAGAACGTACGAATCCTAATATATTGAATGGATCTCGGCGCAAACGTATTGCGGCAGGATCTGGCACTACAGTGCAGCGAGTAAATCAACTGATTAAACAGTTCGAGGATGCTCGTAAGTTTATGAAGCAGATGCAGTCTATGAGCAAAGGTAAGAAGGGGATGTTCCCTAAATTACCGTTCATGGGATAATATTCTATTTAAGGAGGTGAAAGAAGAATGTTAAAAATCCGTTTAACTCGTTTAGGTGCTAAAAAAGCTCCTTTCTATCGTATCGTTGTTGCTGACTCCCGCGCTCCACGCGAAGGTCGTCCAGTTGATACAGTAGGTCAATACGATGCTACTAAAAACCCAGCAATCGTTAATATTGACGAAGAGAAAGCATTAGAATGGTTGGGTAAAGGTGCACAACCTACTGATACTGTTCGCTCCTTGTTCAAAAAACATGGTGTTATGCAAAAATTTGCTGACGCTAAAAAATAATTAATAGAGAGGCGTACTGTGATGCAAGAATTAATTACATTAATTGTTCAATCATTAGTTAAGCAACCTGAAGCCGTTTCTGTTACTATGGAAGTTCGCGATCAAGTGGAAGTCTATGAAATCCGTGTCGCTCCTGATGATATGGGTAAAGTAATTGGAAAGCAAGGTAAGATTGCGAAAGCGATTCGCGCTGTGGCTAAAGCAGCGGCTATTAAAGAGAACAAGAAGATATCCGTTGATATTGTCTAAAAGGGTGGTAACATGGAAGAAATGACATTACGCGTACCCGTGGCAATTAAGTCTAAGGTTACGGACACTTTAAAAAACAAAATTATTGCTGATTTACAACAACAAATGGATATGGTAGATCAAGATTTACAACAAATCGAATTCCAAGCTAAACGTTTGTTAAGTGAACAAGCAAAAATTGATGCACAAGGTTTAATCCAATTGCGTCAACAAATCGAGGAAGAAAAGCAACAACGCGTAGCTTTCAAAGCTCAAGTAGCAGAGCGTTTGAAAGAAGCAGAAAAGCTTGAAATTGGTTCTGAAATTGCCCAAGGTCAAATGGAGCAAACTATTACTGTGAAAATCGGTGATAATTTAGATGCTCTTATGGGATCTGAAATTTTGCTAGAAGATGGCAAAGTTGTGGCATTCCGTCAATAATGGATACACAAGAACTGATTACCATCGGTGTGATCGTCGCTCCGCACGGTGTGCGGGGCGATGTTCGTATATTACCGAGAACAGATTTTCCTGAGCGGTTTATGAAAATGGATGAATGCTACATCAATGGTCAACTATACCATATTACATCTGCAAAATTTCATAAACAGTTTATCTTGGCTACTTTTAAAGAGTTACCTGATCGCACAGCTGTGGAGCGTTTAGGTAAGCAAGAAATCAAAGTGCCAAGAAAAGATTTGGTGGAATTGCCAGAAGATAGATATTATATCTTTGAAATCGAAGGCCTTGTCGTAGAAGATACAGAAGGTAATGATTTAGGCATTGTAAAAGAAGTACTACAACCTGGTGCAAACGATGTGTATGTAGTCGCTAAAGAGGGGGAGCCAGATTTATTATTACCAGCTTTGAAAACAGTGGTATTAACCATTGATATTGAAGGTGGTAAGATGATCGTAGATCCTCCAGAATGGTTGTAATAAAAAAGTCCCTTGTACTGAGTGCAATGATGCATTTAGTACAGGGGACTTTTTGTATATCTATACCAATTTTGGGGACAGCAGTTAATCTATTCGGTTTCTTTCAGATAAGAACTGTATAAAAATATGAATATAATGGAATGGTAAGAAACATAAGTGAGATACATGAGATATACCTAATTTTAGATATAACAAAGTAGCCCCACTTATGTGTAAAATGCAGAGTTTTTTAACTAAATAATATATCCAAGGTCAATGAATATAAAATAAAATATTCATTGGCTTTTGAATTTGTGGGTGTTATAATATCAATGAATAAAAAATAAAAAATTCACAGATTGGTTTGAGAAGTTTAGAGGTTAAAAATGGCAAAGGCATTTACAGAAGAAGAAAAGATAAAAATCAAAGAAAGTATTATGGAAACTGCTCTTGATTTATTTCATGATAAAGGTACAAAATCACTTAGTATTTCGGAATTGACAAAAAGAGTAGGGATAGCACAAGGAAGTTTCTATAATTTTTGGAAAGACAAAGAATCTCTTATCATCGATTTAATGGCATATAGGTCAATACAAAAATTGGGAAACATTGAAAGAGAATTTTCGAATTCACTCACGAATCCTAAAAAGTTCCTTTCAGAGGTAATTTATAAGTATTCGATAGATATGACTGAGAAAATTAAAACCCAGCCAATTTATCAAGAGGCATTTAGAATATTTGCAAATCAAGATTCAAAGAAAGTGAATAGAGTAGAAAATCTATATGGTGATTTTTTGGATAGGTTAATAGATTATTGGTACAAAAATAATGTAGTAAAAAGCGTAGATAAGCAAGGCTTATCAAATGCCTTTGTTGGCAGCTTCGTTATATGTTCAAATTATTTCCATTTCAATAAAGATACCTTTGAAGAAGTGCTTAATATTTATATACAAAGCATTGTTTTTAAATATATAGAAATTTAATTGCATAAATGAAGGTGATAGTAATGATTCTGAATTTTAATGAGATAAAAAAGGAAGATGTATTAGTTGCTGGAGGTAAGGGTGCTAATCTTGGAGAAATGACTTCTGCTAAAATAAATGTTCCAAGTGGATTTGTTATAACAGCAGACGCATATAGAGATTTTTTAAAAGTAAATGGGATTGATATTCTCATTGAAAATGGAATAAAAAAATCAGTAGATGATGAAAGAAAACTTCTAAATGAATCTGAGCGTTTTAGAAGAAAAATAAAGTCTGGAAAATTTCCTAAAAGGTTAGAGAATGCAATAAGAGAAAAATATTTTAATCTTGGAAATAATATAAGAGTTGCAGTGCGTTCTTCAGCAACGGCAGAAGATTTGCCAGATGCCAGTTTTGCAGGGCAACAAGAAACTTATTTAAATGTTCAAGGTATTGAAAGTGTATTGAATGCAGTGCGTAATTGTTATGCTTCGCTTTGGGGAAATAGAGCTGTAAGTTATAGATTTCATCAAGATTATGATCAAACTTCAGTTTCTATTGCAGTTGTTATTCAAGAAATGATAGAGAGTGAAAAATCAGGAATTTTATTTACCGTAAATCCAGTAAACAAAAAAGAAAATGAAATGCAAATAAATGCAAGCTTTGGATTAGGAGAAAGCGTTGTAAGCGGAAGAGTTACAGCTGATAGCTACATTATTGATAAATTAGGGAAAATAGCCCAAGTAAATATTGGAAGTAAGGAAACACAGATTATATATGGGGATAAGGAAACTGTTGAGGTAGCAGTAAGCTCTGATAAAAGAAAAACTCGTGTATTAAATGATAGAGAACTACTTGAACTTATGAAGTGTGGTTTAAAGATTGAAAAACATTATCGTATGCCTATGGATATTGAATGGGCAATCAAAAATGATATTGTATATATTTTACAGGCGAGAGCGATTACCACATTAAAAAATTCTGAAAATGATATAATTGGCAATGATTTAATAGAGAAGTATATAAAGGGCAAAAAAATCAAAAAGGATACACGAGAAGTAATGTCATTCTTTTTAGAAAAAATGCCTTTTGCACATAGAGTTCTTGAATTCGATTATTTGATGGCAATCAATGATCAGAAAGTAAATATTTTATCAGAAGGTGGGATTATTTTACCAAGAAATCCAATTATAGATGATGATGGTATACAAACTTTTTCTGATGAAGGAAAGCGAATTGGAAAGAATATTTTCAAATTTTTTAATATCTTAAAGAACATGAAAGATTTTGAGTTCTGTTATAAGAAGTGCAAAGATTTTATGAATGTATATGAAACTAAAATAGAAGAAATCAAACACTTAAATTTTGAAAATATGACATTAACTGATTGTGGAAATTTTTTAGAAGAAAGTTATGCTCTTTTGCAAAAGCTTGCTTATGATAGATTTAAGTATGCCTTATTTCCATCAGTATTAAATAGCAAGAAATTTACCAAAATAATAAAAAAAGTAAATAGCAATTATTCATCGTTTGATTTTTATTGGGACTTAGATAATAAAACATCGGTGATTACAAATGATGTCTATACAATGGCTTGTGAGATAAGAAAAAATGAAGCTTTAAGAAGAGCAATAATTTCCGGAGATAATTTTAAGGAATTATATAAAAAGTATAATGATTTTAAGAATATAACAGATGAGTTTATGAAAGATAATGGCTTTAAATCTGATTATAACTGTTATTGTTTATCTGCAAAAACATTTCTCGAAGATCCTGATAGGCTGACAAATATATTACAACCTATATTAAATGAAAATAGTAATGAAAGTAAAGATATAAAGGATTTTTCTAAGCTTATGGAGAATATAGAGGGAATCTATGGCAAAAAGTATCAGTATATAGAAAAACAGATAAAATATTTTAGATATTTTCATGTGGTTCGTGAAGAAAGTCAATATTTGTGGGAAACACTATTTTATTATGTCAGAAAGTGTGTTAAAAGAATTAACTTTATACTCTTGGGTGATGAAAACATAGAAATAGGAGTGGCTAATTTATTTCATGAAGAATTACTTAAAGCAATTAACAGAGGTAATTTAAATGAATCAGATAAGGAAAAAATAAATAGGAGAAACGAAAAATTTCCTTTAGCAGTGAAAGTATGGGAAGCTTCAAAGTTATTGATTTTTAAAACAAATGGTGATGTCTTAAAAGGAGTAAGCGGAAGCACTGGTATTGCAGTTGGAAAGGTGTGCCTAATAAATAGTCCCAAAGAATTTTATAAAATGAAAAAAGGAGATATATTAGTTTGTCATCTTACAGATCCTGAGTGGACTCCATTATTTAAGCTGGCAAGTGCTGTTGTGGCAGATACAGGTTCTGCTTTAAGCCATGCTGCAATTGTTGCAAGAGAATATAATATACCGGCAGTTCTTGGAGTTGGCTTTGCAACTACAAAATTCAAAGATGGCGATATCATACAAGTAGATGGTAATACCGGCGAGGTCAAAGGTTGCTGATATGAAATCAAAAAGATTAAAAAGAATTGAGAAGGCAAAAGATTTTAAGTGAACCACTTTTACCTTTGATAGTAAAAATGTTTGTTCCAACAATTGCTGGTATACTAATTATGATTATTTATAATTTTACAGACACATTTTTGCTGGAATTTTAAGGTTCTTTTTCAAGTTTTGGGTACAGCAATTAATTTATTCAGGTTCTTTCAGATAAGAACTGTATAAAAATGTGAATATAATGGAATGGTAAGAAACATAAGTGAGATACATGAGATATACCTAATTTTAGATATAACACAGGTAGCCCCACTTATGTTTCTTTTTTATGGGGAAAATTTACACAATATAATGAAGTGGTTATTAACAAGCTATGAAGCGACAGATGCAGGTGTATCAGGATTACTGTAGATATTAGGTAAAATCATGAGTAATCTAGCTCTAAATCGACCGAAATGACGGACACCATAGCTATTCCGTTTTAGTACCTTGGTCTTGTTGTTACAGCCCTCTGTAAATCCATTAGAGTATGGCAATAGGAAGGCGTTAAATGCTTCGTCATACCAACTACTAAACGATCGTAGAAGGTTATTAAATTCGCTAAGATTTGCAACTCTTACAAGAGACAGGAAGTTAGATAATGTACTCTCAATAGCTGTTCGTACTAAGTGGAATCGATCGGCAATAATAGTAACATTGGAAAATAGCTTTCTCATCTTGGATCGGAAAAACTCCGACATGTCCATGACTAGATAACGCACCTTGGAACGTTCTTGAAAGCTAAATTTGGTAAAATGACTAAATAAAGCTATCTCACTTCTTTCAGGTAAGATATCTAGTACTCGTCTACCTTTTGGATTTGTGACGATGATATGGAATTTATGTCCGCCAGCATTTCCTCTAAACTCATCAATGGCAAGAGTTGTTGGTAAATGAGGTGGGATTCCGAAGTTAACTGTCTTAGTTGACGTGCGAATGACAGTGGTAACCGATACATTGACCTCATTGGCAATATCCGTATAACGATGAGTTCCTTGTAACTTGTGCATCATCGTAGCGATGACAGCTTTACTCATCTGTAAATACCTTCTGATGAAGGAGTTCTTTTCGTTGAAAGTTTATCACAAGAGTTGCATCGGAATCTGCGTTGATTGTGCTTGCCAATCTTCTGACACTTACTAAATGATGGACTTACCTCTGTACCTAAATTAATTATTGTAAAGTAAACTGAATGATATACCTATTTTTATGCATAAAAAATATACCTTGGGGGGATGGCGGGTGCTGTCCCCCAAGGTATATATTATAGAACCCAATTTTCCTATGAACGTTATGTAAATAAGGACGGTTAATTTGATTTACATTCAATGATTAAGGAGATAGTTTGGATCATTCCTCTCCTTGTTGGACATAGATAGTACTAGTGGTGTAATCGTAATGGCTGTCGCGATAGCGTGGGTTGTCTACGGCAAGTCTCCACAGTCGACTTGCTAGTTGATCTTGTTCACATAGTACCTTGGTAATCCCCGTTGCTTGCTGACAGAAAGGAGCCCATTTTTGCACGACTGGTATGGATGCTCGTTTCTCTTTCAGATAGTGGCGACCTCGGTCGTTGAAAGCGAGCAGTCGTCCATAGGTAGGTCCTTGTTGGTGGCACTTTTGGAATATCTCTTTGGTGCGACGGAATAGGCTGTAGGTAGCGATACGATCGAGACGAGCATAGGTATAACGTTTTGATTTTAAACTTTCACGGGCTTGTTCCCAAGAAGAGAGGGCATTAGCCGTGAGCCATGCGTCTTCTAAGCCATCGCTCATATCATGTAGGAGTTGCAATTCTTCTTTGGTCATGATACGGCTAGTAAGGTGAATCATGTCATAATAGCGATCTAAGGTAGCGTAATAGTTGGACTCTACGACGTCCATCGCAAGAGGGGCAACCATAGGGGGTAAGTAGTGATGCCACTGGGGACTAGTTTTGCTTAACGAGGTAGTCCCATTGATTGCCAATTCACCTAAGGAGATAGCCCTATCGATTTCTGATGGCGTACAAGGTGAACAAGTAGTACTTGTTGCCTGTTGCGTGTTATGGGATTCCAACGGATTAGAAGCAGTTTGTTTCGAAGCATATATAGCACTTCGTAAGGCCGTACCAGATGGTAACGAATCATCTAAGGTTGGATTGTGATGGGAACTAGTTCGTTTCACGGGAATGATGTCTAGCTCGATGTGATAGCGATGTAAGGCGCGTATGTATTCAATGGCTAAGATAGTATTAGGGTCAGTGTCCAATGGAGGTATGTTTGCTACGGTCTTGCTCTTTGAGGAGGGCTGTTTTGTTAGTGAAAGCGTGCTATGGGATGTGTTTTCGTCTAGGAAATCATCGGTATGATATGAGGGGCTTGCGGAATGAAATGGCTGCACTGCTTTACGAAGAGCTGTGCCATAAGAGTACCCTTGCCCTAAAAGAGTACCCAACGATTCTTGCGTGCTAGGATGATCGAGAGCTTTGGCGATGGATACAAGTTCCTCTACTTGTGTATGGCTGGCACCAAATGAGATAGCGTCACACCCTAAGGCATGTAATAATCTGACACCACCGGATGCAAAATATTCTGCAGAACTAACGGCGAACATAGACGGCAACTCAAACACAATATCAGCACCACCCATAACAGCCCATTGGGCGCGGTGAAATTTAGAAAATATGGCAGGTGTCCCTCGTTGCACAAAGTCGCCACTCATCACAACGAGCAAGGTTGTTTCTGGATACTTTTGTCGTAACCCTTCTAGTTGGTGTGCATGCCCTTTATGAAAGGGATTATATTCTGCAATAATTCCGATGGTATTCATGGTTTAGTACCTCCTCTTATGTATAGTATAACAGACTATCTATTTGATTGATATGCGCAATAGTTATATGCGATAGAAGTGCTATGCATGGAAGAAGTCGTAAAAAAGGGTAGAAAAAAACGTGAATTTAATGTTATAATTGGGTGTAGAAAATGTGTCTATTAGAGGTAATTATATGAAACAATATATCATAGCCCTTGGTTTAGGGATGGTGTTGTTCTTGGGTGGCTGTGGTAGTCAACAAGCCATCGATACCTATAGTTTTGGTCAGAAAGTCATCAATGTAGGTCAATCTGAAGTGATTGTGGATTCTCCTTTTGACTTCGGTCAGTTGGATAGAATTACAGCTAATGAAAAGGGACAACCTTTGACCATCTATGCAGGACTAGATAAAAATTATGGTGTCTATGTGAGTGCTACACAGGCTTCTACAGGAGCACCATTGCCAACACTAGAAGAGGGCGCAAAATTAGGACAACAAGCTTTGGTGAAAGAATTAGGCCAAACGGGTGCTAATATACCATGGGACCAAGAGCAAGTGCAGGTGGACGGCGTACAGGCTGTGAAATCTACGATGCTAGCAGGTGCTAATGGACAAAAAATTAGGTTTACTCAGTATACTTTCATTAATAAAGGTGTACTGTGGAATATACGCTATTCATACAGTGATAGTTCCCCACAAGGAGAAGAAATCAATCAACGTGTGAATGGGCACATTCAAGTTACTAAGAAAGAGGGATAAGACATGAACGTTTTAGTTGTAAACTGCGGTAGCTCCTCCTTGAAGTATCAATTAATTGATATGGAGCATGAAGTTGTATTGGCGAAAGGTCAATTTGAAAAAATCGGTTCCGATGATGCTATTTTCACTCATCGCCGTCCAGATGCTGAAAAATTAGAACGCATCGAACCAGTAGCTGACCACAAAGTGGCGTTACAAGTCTTATTGGATATTTTAGTTGATCCAGAACATGGCGTGATTGGTTCCATGGATGAAATCGACGCTGTAGGTCATCGTGTAGTACATGGTGCTGAAAAATTTGCTGATTCCGTATTAATTACACCAGCAGTGATGGAAGCTTTGGAAGAATGCGCAAAAATCGCTCCACTTCACAATCCTCCAAATATCCAAGGTATCGAAGCATGCCAAAAAATTATGCCAAATGTACCACAAGTTGGTGTATTTGATACAGCATTCCATCAAACAATGCCAGCTGAGGCATTCTTATATGGTCTTCCATACGAAGCATACACTGATTTAGGTGTTCGCCGTTATGGTTTCCATGGTACTTCCCACAAATATGTGGCACAACGTGTAGCTGAATTGATGGGTAAACACATGTCCGATCTTCGTATCGTATCCTGTCACTTAGGTAATGGTTCTTCTGTTACTGCAATCAAAGGTGGTCGTTCCATCGATACTTCCATGGGTTTCACTCCATTGTCCGGTTTAATCATGGGTACTCGTTGTGGTGATATTGACCCAGCTATCGTACCTTACTTGATGGAAAAATGGGATATGACATACCATGAAATCGATGCTATCATGAATAAAAAATCTGGTGTATTTGGTATTTCTGGCGTTTCCAATGACTTCCGCGTTATCGAAGAAGCTGCTGAAGAAGGCAATAAACGTGCGCAATTAGCATTGGATATGTTCCATTACAAAGTACGTGCTACAATCGGTGCTTACGTGGCTGTTATGGGTGGCGTTGATGCTATCGTATTCACAGCTGGTATCGGTGAAAATGGTATTGGCAACCGTGACGCAATCTGCAATGGTTTAGAATACTTAGGTACTCGTATTGACCCTGAACGCAACAATGTTCGTGGTAAAGAAGCGGAAATCAGTGCAGAAGGTTCCAAAGTTAAAATCTTTGCAATCCCTACAAATGAAGAAATCATGATCGCTCGTGATACAAAACGTATTACAGCTCCATTAGTGATGAAAAACTGGTAATCTTTGATTACTTGTGAAAGAGTCCCCTCTATGAGGGGCTCTTTTTTTGTTGACAAATGCTTTCATCGGTTGTTATTCTAACAGTAGGATGATGATACTGTTGATGAAAGGATGAGATCATGTCTATACAATATCAAGAACAATCGAAACGATCCAAAGCTGGCATTGCATTAGTTACTGTATTTATTGTGATAGCATTGGGTGCGTTGGCATATAGTGTATGGCGCTATGTGGAGTTAGGTAGTATAGCCTTAGCGGAAATATTAATAGAAGGAATGATTCTATTTGTCCTTGTATCGCAGGCAGTGGGGACCTATACATTTAGGTTGACCGAATCGGATCTCATCATTGATGAGGTAGGCTTATTAGGAAAGAAACGAATGATCATTCCTTATACAATGATCAACGGGGTCTACCAATTTAAACAATCGATGATGCCCCCATTGAAATTTCGCTATAAATATCGTAAATTATCGTCCACTGATGATCGCCCTGTATGGGCCTTAGCTTACTCAGTGGTAGAAGGGAAAAAGTTAAAACATGGCCGTGTGTTATTAAAAGCAGAACAAGAGTTGTTTGATGTTTTAGCGCAGCATGTACCGAATTTGATACAGGTGAAAGAAGACCAAGTTGTCTTTCATGCGTATCTAAGAGAAGATGCTTTCAAACATGGAGAAGATTTTGCGATCTATGCAGCCAATGTATATGGGCAAGGTCAAGCGGGTGCAGAGGATGTGAAAGAATAAGCTTTTCTTAGTATAGGTTAGAAAGGGAGTTTACCCTAAGCAGATTGTTATCATTAGACCTCGACTGAGGTGGAATCTGTGGGAGAAGTTGGATAAAGTTTGAACAAAATAAAAGGATTTTCCTAATCTATAGCGAATTTATAGTATAAAGAAAGATATATAAGTGCCCACGATGGGTACATAGTGATGCGTCACACTCTTTGGAGTGTGGCGTGTTGTCGTTTATAGGGCTAAAGGATGTACTTTCAAATGTTGGAGGAATTATGTTGGATTTACAATCATATCAAATGCCACGAGAAAAATTCATTGCCTTAGGAGCTGAAGCGTTAGAATTGGAAGAATTATTAGCCATTTTATTGCGTACAGGATGCAAAGGTTCCACCGTCTTAGAAGTGGCTCATGAAGTGGTGAAACGCATGGAAGGATTGGTAGGAGGCTTGAACAATGTTACGATAGATGCTTTGCGAGAAATTGATGGCATTGGGCAAGACAAGGCGGTGACTATTTGTGCGGCTATCGAACTGGGCAGACGTCTAGGACAGATGAAAGTGAAACGAGATTGGGAAGATTTTAGCACTCCGGAGGCGGCAGCTAATTACATGATGGAACGTCTTCGTCATAAAACAGAAGAACACTTTTATGTCTTATTATTGACGGTAAAAAATAAATTGATTAAGCCTGTTCTGATTTCTAAAGGAGGGTTAACTAGTAGTACGGCGGAGCAACGAGCAGTATTCCGTCAAGCTATCGATGCCAATGCGGCGGCTATTATTTTGATGCATAATCACCCATCAGGAGATCCTACCGAGAGTAGTGATGATGTACGGGTGACTAAAATATTTGCTAGAGCTGGAGAAGTGATGGGTATCCCTGTGTTGGATCATATCATTATTGGTGATGGCATCTATGTAAGCTTATTAGAAAAAGGGATACTATAGGTGCAGATGTTCTATAAATTTGCTATAATTAAATGATTGGAACAATGAAAAGAAATCAGAGGTTATAGCGTGCGAATTATTGGAATAGATCCAGGCTATGCGATTTGTGGATATGGTATCATCGATGTCATAGGAAGCTCTTTAAAACCTGTTACCTATGGAGTGATAACCACAGAGGCAAAAACGCCAGAAGCAAGCCGGTTAGAAATTATATTTAATGAACTAAGCGATATTTTAGAAGAATTTCGCCCTCAAAAGTTTGGTATAGAAAAATTGTACTTTGCCCGCAATGTAACGACGGGTATCGGCGTAGCACAAGCAAGAGGTGTTACCTTATTGGCGGCGAGTCAACAAGACTTACCAATTTACGAATATACACCATTGCAGGTGAAACAATCTGTGGTGGGCTATGGAAAAGCTACAAAAGAGCAGGTCACGTATATGACAATGAACTTATTGGGGATTCGTGAAAAAATTAAGCCTGATGATGCGGCTGATGCCTTAGCGATTGCTATATGTACAGCCCATAGTTCCCATACAGATACATTGAAGCAAATTTTACAATTGTGAGGAGTTTATGATTGCATATATAAAAGGGGTTGTCACCCATCGATTGCTAGATTCGGTGTACGTGAATGTCCATGATGTGGGCTATCGTGTGTACGTACCTAGTTCAGTGCAAAGTCAGTTGCAAGTAGGTGAAGAAACTTGTTTATTCACGTATACTAATGTTCGTGAAGATGCTATTCAGTTATATGGCTTTTTGACGATGGAAGATTATGAGTTGTTTTTACTGCTCATCTCCGTATCAGGAGTGGGACCTAAATTGGGTCTTGGCATTTTATCGGCCATAAGTCCAGAACATTTTGTAGGACTCATCATTAGTGGTGATACAAAAGGTCTTCAGAAATTGCCTGGTATTGGTAAAAAATCAGCAGAGCGATTGGTGCTAGAGTTAAAAGATAAAATTGAAAGCCTCGGTATTGCAGGAACTTTCACACCAACGGGAAGAATTTCACCAGTAGAACAAGTGCCTGTAGGTACTACCGAAGAAGTGCTAGAAGCACTTATGGCATTAGGATACAGCGCACAAGAAGTGCAGCCGGTAATCCAAGAAGTTTACGATGGCACACAAGAAGTAGCAGTCTTATTAAAACAAGTATTAGCGGCATTGGGTAAAGGGCGATAAGAATGGATCAAGAAAATCGAATTGTAACCATGCAAGAACGGGAGGAAGACAATTGGCAATTTAGTCTTCGTCCTCGCTATTTAAAAGAATATATTGGACAAACACAGGCAAAGGAGAATCTTCATATTTTTATTGAAGCGGCCAAGCTGCGAGGAGATACTTTGGACCATGTCTTACTCTATGGACCTCCAGGGTTAGGGAAAACCACCTTGGCAGGAATCGTTGCTAATGAATTGGGCGTAAACTTCCGAGTTACCTCTGGACCAGCCATAGAACGAGCTGGCGATTTGGCAGCTTTATTGAGTAATTTGCAGCCGGGAGATGTACTGTTTATCGATGAAATCCATCGTTTATCTCGCTCTGTAGAAGAAGTGCTATATTCTGCTATGGAAGATTATGCTTTAGATATCATTATTGGTAAAGGTCCGAGTGCTAGATCGGTGCGCATTGAATTGCCTAAATTCACGCTGATTGGTGCCACAACACGAGCAGGATCTTTGGCGGCACCGCTACGTGATCGCTTTGGTGTGATTAGCCGTTTAGAATATTACAAGCAAAATGAGCTAGAGTTTATTGTGAGCCGTTCTGCTGATATTTTAGATATTCATATGGATCCAGAAGGAGCTAGTGAAATCGCTCGTCGTTCTAGAGGAACCCCTCGTATCGCGAATCGCTTGTTGAAACGTGTCCGTGATGTAGCACAAGTATTGGGTGATGGTGTGATTACAAAAGAAATTGCAGATCAGGCCTTACAGCGATTAGATATTGATAAGCTAGGTCTAGATCGTATAGATAGACGCATTTTAAGCACTATCATTGAAAAATTCGATGGTGGGCCTGTAGGGGTGGATACGATTGCAGCCTCCGTGAGTGAGGAACGTGAAAGTGTTGAAGATGTGTATGAACCATATTTGATGCAACTTGGTTTGTTGGCGCGCACAAATCGTGGACGTATCGTCACTCCTGCTGCCTATGACCACTTGGGAATCCCTAGAAAGGTGGATGCATGAGAAAGGTAGGATATCGCTATGTGGCGATAGCGGTTATAACAGCTGTATTAGGAAGTGCACCTTTTGTAGGCGCAGCAGCATCGCAAAAGGAAGTGCCGAAACGTACAACAGTGAAAGCTACTTTTGTGAAACCGAATGAAAGAAAAGATTCGGCAGCATCAAAACGGGTGGTTTTTAAGCCTGCTACTAAAGTGACGAAAGCGACGAAAACAACACCTCAAGAGACAATCAGAGTGCAAGAAAATACTGACAAACAAGCAAGAGTATCTAATGTTGTACAAGAGGTCAAGAAAGGTTCTAGTGGAGAGCCTGTGATACGAGTGTTGCTTGGGCATAGATCACAATCTTTTTCCATTAGTAGTGCTATGCCTATGGTTGTTCTAGATAGCCGTGGACATCAAGTGCAAACTATCAAAGAAAATCAGACTGTGATAGTTTCGAGTGGAGGCGGTTCAGTACATATAAATGGACATAGTATTGATAAGTCAATTACTATTCAAAATACACAAGGTAGATATGGATCTGAATTGCAAACATTAGGAAAAACCTATCGAGGTGCTGTGACAGTACATGCTAATACATCAGGATCCATGAGTGTTATTAATGTACTGGGGTTAGAACAATATGTACAAGGTGTAGTACCAGAAGAAGTGGTACCTAGTTGGCCTACGCCGGCCTTAGAAGCACAAGCAGTGGCAGCTAGGACCTATGCCTTGCACTCCATGAAGAGCAAACAAAATAGTATGTATGATATTGGAACTACTACAGCTGACCAAGTATATGGAGGGAAAAGTAGTGAGTTTGTAAGCACAAATACAGCGGTAAAGCGTACACATGGCATGGTTCTCACGTATCAGGGCCAACCGATTAATGCTCTTTTTCATTCCGATGGAGGTGGCTATACAGAGGATAGCGTGAACCTATGGGGTAATGATTTGCCCTACTTAAAAGGGGTGCAAGATTACTCGAATCATGAGGGTACAACCGTATGGAATGTCATTACCAGCCGTCAAAGTATAGAACAAAAATTAGCAGCAGCTAGCAAATCGGTAGGGTACTTACAGAAAATTGAATTATCTCCATTGGCAGATCGACCTATGAAAGTACAAGATCGAGGGGTTTCAGGACGTGTAAAAACAATGAAATTTGTAGGTGAAAAGGGCTCTATATCGCTTACAGGAGAACAGGTGCAAGGGATATTTGGCTTAAAGTCCACCTTATTTGATTTTTATGTAGGACAAACACCGCCGAGTCGGATTCAGGGGTCTTCTGTAAAAGCTAACCATACGTTTAGTAAAGCGAATCAGACTGTGACAATTCATGGATATGGTTGGGGACATGGTTTGGGACTTTCACAGTGGGGAGCGGCGGAAATGGCTAGCCGAAAAGAGGCAAGTCAGCCTGATTATTATAAAGTGATTTTACAACATTATTACCAAGGTACGGCACTTACGAAACTGTACAATTAATGAGGAATAGTATGAAAGTATCTGATTTTAATTATGATTTACCTGAGGAACTCATTGCACAACATCCGGTAGAACCACGGGATACGTCGCGATTGATGACCTTAGACAAGGTAAGTGGAGAGATATGCCATAAAGCATCCTTTCACTCCATACTAGATGAACTATCTGAAGGGGATGTGTTAATCTTTAATAACACTAAGGTTATCCCTGCTCGTTTGTATGGAGAACGTAAAGGGACAGGTGGTAAGGTAGAAGTACTACTGTTAACGCCCAAAGGAGAACATCTTTGGGAGTGTCTGGTAAAGCCAGGGAAAAAATGTCTAAAGGGACAACTCTTATCCTTTGGTCCTAATCTAGAGGCTGAGGTTATAGACCATACAGATTTTGGCGGTCGACTGATTCAATTTAAGCCGAACGGTAATTTTGATGAGATTATTAATGATATTGGTGAAATGCCATTGCCTCCGTATATCCATGAAAAACTAGAAGACAAAGATAGATACCAAACGGTATATGCCAAAGAAAAAGGATCCGCAGCAGCCCCCACAGCAGGCTTACATTTTACACCGGAATTATTGGATGAAATTCAGCGCAAAGGGGTACAAGTTGGATTTGTTACATTGCATGTAGGGTTAGGTACATTCCGCCCTGTGTCGGCAGAATCCATTGAAGACCATGATATGCATAAAGAGTTTTATCACGTGTCAGAAGAAACTGCAGAGCTGGTGAATCGTGCCAAAGCGGAAGGACGAAGAGTGATTGCCGTAGGAACTACATCGGTGCGTACATTAGAATCAGCAGCGACCGAGGTAGGTCATGTAAGGAGTGGGTCTGATTGGACTCAAATCTTTATTTATCCTGGCTATGAGTACAAGATGGTAGATGCGTTGATCACTAACTTTCATCTGCCACAGTCTACCTTACTCATGCTGATTAGTGCCTTAGCTGGTAGAGAGCATTGTCTAGAGGCCTATGAAGAGGCGGTACGTGAAAAATATAGATTTTTTAGCTTTGGTGATGCAATGTTCATTCGATAAGTTGAAAGTTGTGTTATAATACAGAAGTAATAAAGGAGTGTGTATATGGCGATTAGATATGAATTGCAAAAACAATGTCCCCACACAGGTGCACGGGCAGGGTTATTGCATACTCCTCATGGAACCTATGAAACACCGATGTTTATGCCCGTAGGGACACAGGCAACGGTAAAAACATTGGCCCCAGAGGAGCTGAAAGCGATGGGTTCTCAAGTTATCTTGAGTAATACCTATCATTTATTCTTGCGCCCAGGCGCTGACCTAGTGGAAGAAGCGGGCGGATTGCATAAGTTCATGAACTGGGACCAAGCCATCTTAACTGATAGTGGCGGGTTCCAAGTGTTCAGTTTAGGAAAGCTGCGCAAGATTACTGAAGAAGGAGTTAATTTTAGATCCCATTTAGATGGGTCGAAAAAATTTCTCTCTCCTGAAGTGGCCACTAAGGTACAAGAACAATTAGGTTCTGATATTATGATGGCATTCGATGAGTGTATTCCATATCCTGCGGATCATCGATATGCTGATGCATCAACAGCACGGACCACACGTTGGGCAGAACGTTGCCAAGAAGCACGTCGTTCTAAGAATCAAGGCATGTTTGGTATCGTTCAAGGTGGTATGTATAAAGACCTTCGTGAAAGAAGTGCTAAAGAGTTAGTGGATATGGACTTTGAAGGGTATAGCATTGGTGGCCTTTCGGTAGGGGAACCACATGATTTGATGTATGAAGTACTAGAATATACAACACCATTGTTGCCTACCAATAAAGCTCGTTATTTGATGGGTGTTGGTACTGCTGACTGCTTAGTGGAAGGGGTAGCTCGTGGAGTAGATATGTTTGACTGTGTATATCCAACACGAGTAGCGAGGAATGGCATGGCCATGACATGGAAAGGGCGATTGAATTTACGCAATGCTTCTTTCATGCGTGACTGGGGTCCGATTGAAGAAGGTTGCGGCTGTTATGCGTGCCAAAACTATTCAAGAGCTTATATTCGACATCTATATAAGGCAGAAGAAATTTTGGCTTTCCGATTGGTGTCGTATCATAATTTATATTTCTTACTAGAATTTATGCGTCAAATGCGTAAAGCTATCCTAGAGGATCGCTTTGTAGCATTCCGCGAAGAGTTCTGGCAGTATTTTACTAAATAGGAGGACTTATGGATTTCTTAGAATTTTTCCAAGGACAAACAGGGCAAGCGATTTTACCATTGTTGATTATGGTCGTGATTTTCTACTTCTTGTTATATCGTCCGCAAAAGAAACAACAAAAACAACGTCAAGTGTTATTGAACAGCCTTAAAAAAGGTCAAAAAGTATTGACTGTTGGTGGTATTTATGGTGAAATTGTTTCCTTAACAGAAGATACATTAGTGTTACAAGTGTCTGAAAAAGTGGAAATGAAATTTGCTCGTACAGCCATAGCTCAAGTTCTTGGAAAGGAACAGAAGTAATGGATAAAACGGCATTGCGTAAGAAGTTTTTAGAACGTCGTCGCAATGTACAAGTCCAAGAGGTTACAATTTGGTCTCAACAATTAGATGATCGACTTTGGTCTATTCCTACAATATCTGATGCAGAGCATATTATGGCGTACTTGGCTATGCCTAAAGAAGCCAATGTAGATATGTTTATTACAGAAGCATTGCAACAGGGTAAGTATGTATATGTGCCTGTGTGTGTGACGAAGACAGATATGGTAGGAGTTCGCATACAGAGTTTAAAGGACCTTGATAGAGGAGCTTTGGGAATACGGATTCCCAAAGAACCGTATGTAGTTGTAGAACCTCAAACATTGGATTGTATTCTCGTTCCTGGTCTAGCCTTTGATCGTAGAGGGGGCCGCATGGGAATGGGAGCTGGATATTATGACCGATACTTACAACAGATTGCTGTAGAGAACCGAATCGGTATAGCCTGGGATAATCAAATTTCAGAAGAAATGTTACCCATGGCACCTCATGATGAGTGGATGCATACCATTGTGACACCATCAGAGAGTATCCATTGTTATAAAGAATAGGAGGGAATCCATTGAACACAAAAGCAGCTTTACGCTTTTTCGGCGTAGTAGCAGTGATTTTAGGCCTATTTATTTGGCTCATTGGACCACTTGCTAACTCCATTAAACAAGGGTTGGATTTACAAGGTGGTACTCACATTGTATTAGAAGCGCAAGATTCTGGCCCTAACGTGGTTACAGATGATGCAGTAGAACGGGTTATTCAAATCTTAGGCCGTCGTATTAATGAAATGGGTTTAACTGAGCCTATCATTCAACGAGAAGGTAAAAAACGTATCATTATCGAATTACCTGGTGAAAAAGATCCCCAAAAAGC